>CAUJEY010000198.1 GCA_963169325.1 Bacteroidota bacterium | reverse complement strand
GGTGGACAAACTGCATATTCTCACCTATATCTTTCTCCTGCTCTGTATCGTATTGTCGGTTATTTCGCTGCGGATATGGAAAAACGGGCGGGAAATTACCTCGGCGCGCTTCGACCGCCGAGCCTACTATATTATTGTGTCTGTGTATGTGCTGATCAATGCCTGGTTGATTTTCCGGGCGGGGGTGGGGGATTGATCGTCGTTGGGTCATTAGGTCATTAGGGGTCATTAGGGGTCATTAGGCGTCATTAGTCATTACGAAATTGGGTCATTTGTCGTCATTGCCTTTTAGTTCTAAGACATGAATGACGACTAATGACCCAATGACTAATGACGTAATGACTAATGACGTAATGACGATCAATTCTTATTCGAAATCTTCAAATAATTTTCCAGCGCCACGGCAATCGACGGCGCTTCGGGTGTACCGGCCTGGATGTTGACCGTCATACCGCTTTCGGTTACCGCGTTGAAGGCGGCTTTGCCGAACACGCAGATACGCCGGTCATCCTGTTTAAAATCGGGAAATTGCTCGAACATGGACTTGATTTCCAGTGCCGAGAAAAAGGCGATAATGTCGAATTTAATGTCTTTAAGTCCGCTCAGATCGGTGTTGACGGTGCGATACATGATTGCTTCCTGTACGGTTACTTTCAGGTCGGTAAAAAACTTGACTACGTCGGCGTTGCCCACATCGCTGCAAGGGAGGAAGAATTTTTCTTCCTTGTTGCGCAGGATATAGGCTTTCAGTTCGGTGATGGACTTAGCGCCGTTGAACACTTTGCGCTTGCGGAACATGATAAACTTCTGCAGGTAATTGGCGATGGTTTCCGTTGCGCAGAAGTATTTGGTTTCTTCCGACATTTTGATGCGCAATTCGCCGCAGAGCCGGAAAAAATGATCTACGGCTGTTTTACTGGTGAAAACAATAGCAGTGTAGTCGTTCGGATAAACCCGGTTCTTGCGATACTCTTTCTCTGTAAGCCCCTCTACCGACACAAACGGCACAAATTCGATGCTGACGTTGAATCGTTTTTCCAATTCATCGTAAGCGGTGCGTTGAGCTGGGTTGGATTGCGAGATGAGGATTCTTTGAACCTTTTTGTAGGTCTCTTCCTGAACAGGTGCAGCAGTTGCAGACATTCGGGAGTTTTGTTTATGTGAAATTTGTTCGGTGATCGGATTTTGAATCATACCGGAACGGCGGTGTAAGTTTTGTTAGCCCTTTTTCGCCGGCGCTCCAGGAATGTTTTCCGCCTACGCTCACTTTGACGCCAAAATTGCCAGTTTAACCATAATGAATACCGGAGCGATTTCGACAGCACAAAGGTACAACAAAAAGTGAAATAGATGACCGTTCAAAAATTTCCGCCCGATTATGGCGGCCCGCAGCGAACGATAAGTATAAAATACAAATGCCAACCCCAGTGTCCAGAAGACCAAAAAACCGCCATAATCCTGCACAAAAGCCACTAAAAAATTGAACGGCACCAAAAACAAACCCAGTACACAGTTAAAAATAATGACCAGGAAGTTGTATCGCCGCACCTCCGTCCCTACCGGAAACAACCAGGCGAGAAAGCCCAGCAGCGCGTGTTTAGACAAAAACAACAAACAGGAAAGCAACATGCACACCACGAGAAATCCAATATTATTGAAGTCCCGGGGGTTTAAAAATCGCGCGATCAGAAATATAAAGGCGCCGGCATTCAGCAAAAAACTGGCATACAACAAAAAATAAGGCGTGCTCCCCAGAAAGCCCGAGGCCTCTTTTTGGGCCAGCGACAGGGCGCTTTCATTCAAAAATCCCCGCCAGGCTTTTACCACGACACTGCGATTGCTGGCAATGGAAAAAGTCAGAAACGCCACCAATCCCACCAACAACCAGAACAAAAAAACCGAAGAAAGGGCGTTACCCCGCGGCAATACTGCCAGCGGACTAAAAGCGATTTCAATACTTTGGCTGATGCCTTTGGCGGCGCCGGGCAGCTGGTGCGGCACTACATCGAAAGGATTTAAAATACCCCCAGACGCTGGAGTTTCTACCGCTGCCACCCGCTGGCTTTCCGGCAATCGCCCCACAATCTCGAACGGATTGAGGGCTGCCGGCTGTTGTGCCCACACCTCCGAAGCGAACAACAGAAAAAACAAAACACTGTGTTGGAGCCGTTTCCGCATGTTGCAAAGGTAGCAAGGTTTCGGCTTCTATATACATCCCGGCATTCAATTCATTGGACGTAACCCTGAAAGGTTTTCCGATGGCGGGAAAAGGCCGTTTTGTTGCGCTCCAGGCGAAATTTTTCCTTGCGCAGAAACACCAGACCAAACAGCCCTCCTGCCATAAAGCCCAACATGGCGCCCAGTATTCCATATAAATCCTGCTTCAGTTGTTGTTGGCCCTCTGGATTGGCCTTAGCAATTTGTACGCCCGCAACACCTCCAATCACCAGTCCTCCAAAAGAGCCGATACCCATCTCCAGAAAAGGCGAATAGGGATGCCTGAAGGCGATCATCTGAATATCCGAATAGGGCGCTTCATAATACGCTCCAACCTGTTTCCATTCCGGGAAAGGCTTCTTTGTCTCAAAAATCAAACTTGTATCCGTTATCCCCCTCAGCTTGCCTCTGTAACGCCCAACCCAAGAAGCAGCGCCCGACATGTTGTCCGTTCGGGCTACGTCAATCCACGCAACATACCGTTTGTTCATCTTTTTTGGAATGGAATCCCGTTGAAAAATAACGGTAAAATCAGGAGACGCAACGGAAAAAGCGGAAAGTCTCAAACCGAACATCCCCAGCAAAAGGACAAAAAATACACCTTTGAACTTAGCCATATTTCTTTATTAAATACATAATGCGCCTCCACAAATCTATTTGGAGTCAGAAGATGTTCCAGTGAGTCCGGTCACGCCGGCTAATGATTTCACGCGACCCAAACCCAACTAACCCATAACCTTCCCGATTAAAACATTGACCACATTGCCCACATTAACCACATTAACCACATTGACCACATTAACCACATTGACCACATTAACCACATTGACCACATTCCAAACCCATTGACCACATTGACCACATTTCAAACACATTGAACACATTTAATTACCTTTGCGCCTTACCAGATAAAATCATGCAAATAGACGTTATTCTCGGCCTTCAGTGGGGCGACGAAGGCAAAGGTAAGATTGTGGATTACCTGGCCGAACAATACGACATCGTCGCGCGGTTCCAGGGCGGCCCCAATGCCGGCCATACGCTCAAATTCGACGGCAAAAAATTCGTGCTCCACACAGTGCCTTCGGGCATCTTCCGGCCAAAACTCCTCAACCTCATCGGCAACGGCGTGGTGCTCGACCCCGTGGTGTTCCGGCGCGAACTTCAGTTTCTGGAAGAAAGCGGTGTGGCCTACCAGGAGCGCCTGCTGCTCTCGCGCAAAGCGCACCTCATTTTGCCCACCCACCGTTGGCTCGACATGGCCAGCGAAGCGCATAAGGGACAGTCGAAAATCGGCTCCACGCTGAAAGGCATCGGCCCAACCTATATGGACAAAACAGGACGAAACGGCCTGCGTCTCGGCGACGTGGAACTCCCGTCCTTCCGCGAGCAGTACGAAGCCCTGAAAAACAAACACCTGGAACTGTTGAAAATATACCCGCCTGTTCCCTTCGACCTGGAAAGTGCGGAAAAAGCCTGGTTTGACAGCCTCACGGCTTTGCGCACCCTGCGGTTTGTCGACAGCGAATATTTTATCGACGACGCACTCGCCGCCGGCAAACGTATCCTGGCGGAAGGCGCACAAGGCGCCATGCTCGATATCGACTTCGGCACCTATCCTTATGTCACCTCGTCCAACACCATCACGGCCGGTGTTTGTACAGGGCTCGGTGTGGCGCCCCAACGTATCGGACGCGTCATCGGCATCACCAAAGCCTATTGCACCCGCGTAGGCGGAGGACCCTTCCCAACGGAATTAGACAACGAAATTGGCGAAAAATTGCGGTACGAAGGACAGGAGTTCGGCGCCACCACCGGCCGGGCAAGACGCTGCGGCTGGATCGACCTGCCACAACTGCGTTATACGATCCTGCTGACCGGCGCCACCGAAATTTGTATGACCAAAATCGATGTGCTGAATACTTTCGACACGATCGCTGCGGCTACCCATTACCGCTACGGCGGACAGGATCACCGGTCGTTGCCCTTTGATTTGAGCCGGACGGAAATTGAACCCGTACTTAAAAATTATGACGGCTGGAACTGTTCGCTCGATGCCGCCCGGTCGTTCGACGACCTGCCCGACACGGCCCGAGCCTACCTGATCGACCTGGAAAATTACCTCGGCGTACCCATCCGGATGATTTCAACAGGTCCGGAACGGGAGAAGTTGATTGTGCGCTAGAAGGCACTTCGTGCAAAACGCGACAAAATTCACCACGGAGACACGGAGGCACGGAGAATAAAACTCCGTGCCTCCGTGTCTCCGTGGTGAATTAATCAAATCTACTGCGAGCAAAAAAACCAAATCTGACCTTTCTACGCTTCAGCCCCGCCGCAAATAATTCAATTGTCCCAGATGATAATTGAGGTGAGCAAGTAAATGCAGCAGCCCGCCGGCGACGGAGCGGCCTTCACCGAAATGATGGTCCGGGAACGGCTCGGATAAGCGCGCGTCGGGCATATTACCAAACGTATGCTCTACTGCTTGCCGGGCTGCGGCCAATTGGGTTAAAATTTCCGCCCGCGACGCATTTTTTTCAGCAAACTCCCGATCCCGGTGGCGCACATACCCGGTGCCGCCCAGCATGGCGCCGATGAAATGTTGCAGGTTGCCGGCAATATGAAGGGCGAGGTTGCCGGCGCTGTTGGCGATCTGCCCACGCAATTGCCAGAGGCTTTCCTCGTCGGGGTAAGCATTTATTTCGGCGATACATTTATCGATATCGCGCAAAAAATAATACTGAAATTCGGATGTGCGATTCATTTTGGTGAGGTGATTAACAAACGAACAGCGTTTACCAATGACGAATGACCCAATGACGTAATGACGAATGACGTAATGACGAATGACGTAATGACAAATGACCCAATGACAAATGACCCATTGACGAATGACCCATTGACGATCAATGACGATCAATGACCAAATACTCCTGTTTCCCATTTTCTTCCATCCAGGTATAAAAATGCGAAGCCGGCAGGAACAGGATTTGTTTTCCGAAATAGCCCGATGCTTTCAGGTGGAGGCAAAATGCCTGGCGGCCCAGGAATTTTCGCTTTTCGAGGAGTTCGATATCCGACCAGGGGTAGCGCGCGGTGGTCCAGTAATTCGTGACCGCCAAATAATTTGGGTCGGCGTCTATCCGTTTGAGGGGCCACACGCGGCGCCGTAAGAAGTAGAGCCACGCCAGCCAAAGCGCGGCGAGTATCAACCTCGGCCACCATACGGAATACGGTAGGTAAAGTTCTTCTTCGTCGATGAGCCAGAATGCCAGTAACATGCCGGAGATAAACACCGAGCCGAACACCGGCAGAAATATCCGCCAAACGAGAGTAGTATTGGACGACAGGTTTGTCGAATCGGTTCGGGCGCTCCCGGATGAGCCGGACCCGTTAGGAGATTGATTTTCCATCAAATAAAATGCTTTCGGCAAAGGTAAACCGGCAGCTCTATTTTTTATTTTTCTTCTTGTCCGGGTCGCTGATCACAATCCGGCTGCCGGCTTTCAGTTTGCGGGCGATGGCCGAAAACGGCCCTGTCACCACGGTTTCACCTTCTGTCAGGCCTGATACGATCTCGATATAGTCATTATCCTGAATACCGGTTTTTACTTCGCGCATCCCAACGGTATCGCTGCTTACGACAAAGACAATTTCCTTGACGACTTCATTTTTTTTGCTGACTTCTTTTGCTGCCGGCCCTTTCTCTTCCTCCTTGTCTTTAGCCTTGCTTTTTTCGTTTTCGTCTTCGTCCTCCCGGGCTGTAACGGCAATCAGGGGTACGCTCAGGGTATTATCGGAGTCATTGGTGTAAATTTCCACCGATGCCGACATACCGGGCCGAAACGGATATAGTTTACCTTTCTGCAACATATCGGCGTAGGATGCCGGGTCAACCCGAATTTTCACCACAAAATTGGTCACCTGGTCGGTATTGAGGGCGCCACCGCTTACGGCGCTGGCGACGTTGCTGGCGCTGCTGGCAATTTCAGTGACGTGTCCTTTGAACTTGCGGCCCAGATAGGCATCCACTTCGATATCGGCTTCATCGTGCAACGACACTTTAAGAATGTCGTTTTCGCTCACTTCCACCTGCACTTCCATAGATTGCAGGTTGGCGACGCGCATCAATTCCGTGCCGGCCATTTGCAGGGTTCCCACGACACGTTCGCCTTTTTCTATATTCAATTTACTGACAATTCCGCTTACCGGCGCTGTGATGACCGTTTTTTGCAAACTGGTACGCAGTTCTTTCAACGTGGCCCGGGCGCTGGTGATACCGAATTCGGAAACGCGTACATTTTCGCGGGCACTGGTCAGGCCGGTTTCGGAGGCTTTGAGTGCGGCTTCTGCCGCGGCCAGGCTGCTTTCGAGTGCGCGCAGGTTGCTGAGCGAAGTCTCAAAATCCGATTCGGCAATGACGCCCTCCTTGAACAATTGGTCGTTGCGCTTGTGCGCACTGCGGGCAGCGTCGAGTTGTGCAGAAATCCGGTTTTTATCAGCCCGGAGTTGATCAATTTGAGCATTGGAACCTTTCACGTTGGCGGAGGAAATTTCCCGTTGCGATTGTGCGCTGTTGACGGCTGCCTGGCCGCGCTCCACCGCGCTTTGGTATTCGTCCGGTCTGATTTTAGCCAAAATTTGACCCGCAGTAACGGAGTCGCCTTCCTCTACGAACAGATCGACCACTTCGCCCGATACGTCGGAACTGATTTTGACTTCCGTTTCCGGAAATATTTTTCCACTGGCACTGACCGTTTCCCGGATGGTGCGACGCTCCACTTTTCCCACAGTTACTTCTTCTCCCTTCGGTTTCTGGCGTGCTTTTACGACGGCCGCAACGATAAGCAGCCCCAAAAGGCCCAGTAATACGTAAAGCAGCGTTTTTTTGCGTTTGGGTGGCGTTGTTGACATATTCTTTGATGTATTAAAGATTGCGTTTGGTTGGCAAGGACCGGCGGTAATAATTGTCGGGTGTTTCCTCCCAGTTTTAGATAAAAATTACCCTGTGATGCAAGGCGGCACAAGATTACAGCCGGATCGGCCCGAAGAAAAAACTGTTGGATAAATGAGCCAAAATGATGGATGAAATTCAATTGATGGGGAGGGGTGTTTTAGTGTTGATTTGTTTTTTTTTTTTTTTTTTTTTTTTTTTTGGGTTGTTGAAATAAAAAAAAAAAAAAAAAAAAAAAAAAAAAAAAAAGGAATATGAGTTGTTTAAACAGATTTAAAAAAACAATTTTTT
>CAUJEY010000197.1 GCA_963169325.1 Bacteroidota bacterium | reverse complement strand
CAGGGGCGCCGTGGGTGGGGTTTTGTGTTTTTTGTCGCGCATTTCGCGTAGCAACGTGGCCGAGTAGGCGTAGCTGATCTTTTTTTCCTTGCCGAAATAGGTATGGCTGTGGAAACGCTCCGGGTCGGCCGGTTTTTGGGTGAGCAGGGCATCGAAGGGGATGTAGCCAAGCACACCGTCGGGCACGATGATGACATTTTCGGTGAGCATGCCGGCTACGGGGGCCACGAGTTGGCGGTACAGTTCGGTGGCCGCGGCGGCGTAAGCGGCGGCCGTTTTTTTCTGCAATACTTTGGACTCGGGGTCGGTGAGTTGGGCGTGGGTGAGGCCGTAGCGGAGTTGGCGCACGAGGGAGTCGAGCGGGAAACCGGGGCCGCGTTTTACTTCTTTTACCACAAACGTGTCGCGCCGGACGGCGAAAATATAGACGGCGCTGTCGCCCGTGAAGTATTCGAGCAGGGTTTGAGTGGGGGAGAGGAGGGCGTCTTGCACCCGCTTCAGACTCAATATCTGTTGGTCGGGGTTGAAATATTCGGAGAGGGTTTCATTGTTATTTTTAAAGGATTGCCACAGTGCCCTGCGGTGTTCTTCTAGGTCGAAGGCGGCCACCTGCCATTGTATGATTTCAGCCGATTCCACTGTGCCGGGTAGTTGGGCGGCATCCAATATTTTTTTGTGGTAAAAATTGCCGGCGGCCGTCACCTGGCGGATCGAGTCCAGCGTCGATTCCAGCACGGGCACTTTCGCGCGCCGGATGCCGTCCAACAGGATAAAGGCCTTACTTTTTTCGGCAATCCGCCACATTTCCGCGTATTGCGAATTGTCCGTTTGAGCAAGCCGGGCCAGTGCGGAAAGTGTTTTTTCATACACCGTGCCGCCGTTTTCCCGCATCGCGTACTTCGCATCCATGCTTCTTTCTTCCCACATGATTCGGTCCAGCAGTTCCTCAATTGCGCGGTAACCCGCAAGCGCTTGCCGGATAGACTTAGCCCCGTCGCCCATAGTCGTTTTGAGGTGTGCGTCGGCCCTGACCTCTTGCAGGGTAAAAAATACATCGCGTTGCAGAAAGGGCATGTCGGCAGGGCCGGCAGCGAAAATATCGAGACCGGCATTGCACACTTCAATCGCTTTTTCAAAGTGTCCGAACCGCCCATAGGCGTATGCTTTGCGGCCGGAAATCTGCGCCGCTGAAATATGTCCGGGTGGATATAATATACGGTAGGTCGTGTCGGCGCGGTCGAACGCCCGGATACAGGCTTCCAGGCTATCCATCATCAGGAGATTTTCTCCGAAGTTCTCGTAAAAGGTTGCGGTATTGACATGATTGTTCCCGAAAAATCCGCTTATATCTTTTTCGAGTATGCGGAAAATGCTGTCGGCTTCCGGGTGTCGACCTAAATTTCTAAGGCTCATTGCCCGACCTTGCCGGACGCCCAACGTGGGTATCAAATCAGCGGTATCGGTTCCCTGTGCCGCTTTTTCATACCAGTTTAAAGCTTCCTCCGATTTTTGTTTATTGAGGCAAATATTGCCGAGATTCAAATAAATCAGGGCAAAAACAGGGTTGTCCGGCGGCAGGGCGCTTTGATAGCCGGCAAATGCTTTATGGTTGTACCGTTCTGCTTCTTCCATATCACCCATATTGAAATACACATTGGCCAGGTTGCCATAAATGGGTGCGTGCTGAAGGTTGTCCGTTCCCGGGTGGCGTTTCTTTTGGATACGGAGCGCTGCCTCAAGTCCTTGCGCGGCTTTGAAATAATCGCCCTGGTAATTGTGGACAATGGCCAAAATCATCAGCCCTTCGGCGTACTGCCGGGAGTCGGCGCCTGAATATGCAAGGTCGAGATCAAGCCCCTTGTTGATCCAGGCGACCGCCTCTTCAAAACGGCTCAACTCAGCCAGTGCATAACCTTTGTCAATATAAAACTTCCCCCGATAGCGCCGGGAAGCAGTAATATCCTTTTCCGCGAGGTGAATGGCCCGGTCAAATTGTTTCAGTGCCGAATCGGCGCCTTCCAGATACCAGATGGTGTTGCCTAAAGACAGCCGGCAGTCGGCCTGGCCCCCCAAATCGCCCTGGGCTGCGTATAAGGCCTCTGCCGCTTCGAGCGCCTCTCTGGAGGCCGGGTAATCGCCAAGATTGTACAGCAGAATGCCTTGCAGGTACTTGACGGCAGTCTTTAACGAGTCGGGACTTTCCGGGATGATTTGCAGCAGGCTGTCAGCTTGTCGGTTCAGTACAAAAGCGCCGGAAAAGTCGTTGGCATCGTTGTGCTCCCACGCTGATAAATGGAGTTGTTCCGCAGTAGAAATCTGCGCAAAAGCCTGGACGGCTGCTACACAAAAGGCGATTAGAAAAATCAGGGGAAGGCGTCGGGGGAGTAGCGTTGTTTGCTGCATTTTCATTTGGTTTTGAGTTAAAAAAACGGGCAGTCTGGTTCGGGCTGCCCGGCTCAAAAGTAACGAATTGCAACAAGTCTGTTCGTCTGTTACTTGCTGTCGCGTCTGAAGACGCTCGACAGCAGGTATTATATTAATTCACCACGAGACACGGAGACAGGGAGAATATCGAATATCGAACACGGAATATCGAATGTCGAAGTTACGTAGAGTGCACCGTGTCACGGAACACACTACGGTATTTCGACATTCGATATTCCGTGTTCGATATTCGATATTCTCCCAGCCTCCGTGGTGAAAAATTAGTCGCGGTTTTCATCAAAAGACGCTCTACAGCAAGAGTAGTTTTTAATGTTTCGTTGATATCCAATTTATAGCATTTACCAATGTTTCTTTTTCATCACACTCCACATCTGGGTATACCGAACTTCCATATTTTGTTTTATTTCTGTCCGAAAATACACATTCAGTTAAATTTATTCTTGAACCATCTGATAAAGTATGTGAACGATTACTTGTTGAAACTCCAAATGTCGGTATTCCAAATGACTTGGTTTTGTCACGCCCCTTAAAGGCTATTACTACTGCTTCTCCAGAACTTGCTGTAACATTATCTGTAAGAATAGCAACGTAAGGATTATCAGATTTTAAGCGAAAGGTTTTTGTTGATTTACCCCAAATGCCATTTTCATCATATACTTTGCCGTCTTTATAGTTCCAAGTATAAAATGAGCTGTCAGGATAGAAAGAATATCCCAATGTTCCTTCTCCCAAAATTGGACCTATTGCTACCAGCATTGGCCACATATTACCTCCAAAATTTCCTCTTAAATCTACAATCCAACCCATTAAATTTGTTTTATCTTGTTTTAATATTTTGTCTGAAACAGAATTGATATAGTTGTTAGTCTCTTCTTCATCACCCATACAAAACCCAATTCTAATATAACCAATATTTTCAGGCACAATTTCATCTTGCAAAATAGGTAGAGGTTTTAAATCGCTTGTATCTTGAGTGTCAATATTTGCAACAAAATAACTGTGATGGTCATCTAATTTGCTTATAGCATAAGAAATTGACGGGTAGGTCTCTTCTATAGTTTTGGAGTTTTTGGCGTGAATGTAAATGTCATTTCTAAAATCTTCCCAATTAATCTTGTTTTTGTTTATTGAATTATTCTGCAATAAAGTAATAACTTCATCAATATAGTTTTTGGCAATCGGTGAAATATGGCGAGAGTCTCCATTACTGCAAGAAATAAAAAAAATCACTATTAAAATGTAAAATACATATTGCTTCATACTGGATAATTAATCTAATATCATTTTCTTGAGTCTGTGATAAAATTACCAGCGGGGGATGTACGAATGTGCCGCCGCCTAGGCGGCATTTTCGCACATCCGTTGTTCTTGCCTTTTTATTTACTGGATTGATGCTAAAAGTTTGAGTTTGGTCTGGCCTCCCCGGGCATTCCGAACACCAAATTTCCATTTTTTGAACCCAATTTTTTGTCCTGGTCGTCGTTGTATCGGACATTGTTTTTCGATGTCGTGCGGTATGTCACTTCGGGTTATTTTTATATTTTCTGTCTCGGTCGTCGTGTCGGGTATTTATTTTGATGTAGTGCGGTATGTCGCTTCGGGCTATTTTTTATATTTTTTGTCTCGGTTGCCATCCTGTTGGGTATTTACTTTCGCTGTTGTGACACTATTTCGTCGGGTTATTTTCATTGTCGCTTTGGCTATTTTTGTGCTTTACAAAGTCAAAAATTGCCCCTACCGCAACTCCTAACGCTAATCCCATTGCGATACTTAGGGAAGTATTCGCCGAAGAAATTCCATAGGCAGCACCGAAAGCGACTCCGAGAGCAGCCCCAATGCCAATCCCATTTCCAGATTTTTTATTTTTATTTTCTGTCATTTTTTTATTTTTTTAGTTGGCAAGAACGGTTTGCGTGTTACCGCAGTTGGCGATTTTGGAGTACTTCACTGTTACCCTCCACAATAGTTTCAGAGCATGTTGGGGATTTTCTGCCGGAGCCAAAAACGAGGGCTTTTTTCGTCAGTTTTCGCGTTTTTGAAGGAGCATAGCGGGGACTACGTGACTGAAAAAAGGTGAAAAATGGCGAAAAAAGAACTGTTTTGGGCCCGGC
>CAUJEY010000196.1 GCA_963169325.1 Bacteroidota bacterium | reverse complement strand
TACACAGATGTGATACGCAGATGTTACACAGAATTTTTTAAACATTTACTTCATTTTAAAATCTCATTCAAATGCTGACGCTTCCAGCCGCGTGGTGACCGCCTCGCCGCCTTCCAGTCGCAGCCATTCCCCTTCGGCAATGGCGTTTTCCGGGTCGGGGCGCCAGCGGATCGTCCAGGGTTCGAGCGCAACGGCGTAGGCGCTGCCCCACCAGGGAGCGTCCTGGGTAGCGTAACGTTCCTGCCAGTACCAGACGTGTTTGAAAATACGGGCATCCCAGGAGATGGCAAATCCGACGTTTTTTTCCTCGTTTTTGATGGCGTAAAAGGCCTTGTCATCAAACCCGGAAAGGTAAGCCAGGTCGCTGTAAGGCGTCGCCGATTCCGGCGGTACCAGGCCGGCGTCGTCTACTTCGCCGTTGATATTCATGGCGTTAGGAAATTTACTTTCCACGCCCGGCTGAAAACGGCGGTTCGGGGGCATCAGCGGCTCGGCCAAAAAAGTGCGGGCATTGGTAGTGATTTTGGCGCCTTCTTTCAGAAAGGGCAACCCGAAGGCAATGTGGTGACCCCAGGCCAGGTCGAGGTGTGTGGCGGCTTCATTGGTCAGTTTTTCCTCAATAAAAAGCGTGGCTTTGTCCGCCTCCAGGGTCAGTGTTTTTTCAATGAGCAGGGGTGTCCGCAGGGGGCGCGTCCAGAGTTTGACGGATACTCTTTCCGGCGTATTTTCCAGAATGGCGTATTTCCAGGGGGTGAGGGAAACCTCGCCGTGTTGCCCCAGCGCAGCGCCCCGGTATTTAAAACCCGGGCTGTTGGGCAAAATCTCCTGCCAGCCGCCATAGTAGTAATCTTCAAATTGGTTGGGCGTATCCCGCATTTGTGAAAAATCCAGGTTGGGGTTGCGGATATCTTTAGCCAGCCGGAGCATAAAATCCACGTCTTTCGGCTTGTACCGGAACTCAAAAATATCGCTGCCCCGCCCGGCGAGAATGCCGATGCGCAGGTAGTCGTTTTCCATCCAGATGACATTCATGCCCTTGAGCGTCCAATCGTCGGAGATAGTGCATTTATGGGTTGGGAAGGCAGGATTTGAAAGCATCTTATTCGTTTTCAATCGTTTGTATAACGCCCCGCATGTACCCGAGCGCAAACGCCTTCCCGGCATGCCAGGGCGCTCCGCAACTCATTTCCGGTGTATGATCGGGGATAATTACGCCGTCGAACTTGTTTTTTTTCAAAATACGCAGGGCCCGCACCATATCTATGTCGCCCTCGTCCACGAAGGCTTCGCGGTAGTGCGGTACTTTGCCGATCACATTTCGAAAGTGAATATAGCCGATGTTTCCGGCGGCGGAATGTTTGTCGAGCAGGTCGTACAGGTCGCCGTCGGCCATTTCCTGCAGGGTACCCATGCAAAATTCGAAGCCGTTGGCGGGGCTGCCGGAAACGTCGAGCAGACGCTCGTATTCGGTGTGATTGTAAAACAGGCGGGCCGTATTTCGCAACTCCGGGAGCGGCGGGTCGTCGGGGTGGGCCACCAGCCGGACGTCGTTTTCCTCGGCGACTGGCAACATTTCACTCAAAAACCAGCGCAGCCGTTCCCACATTTCCGCGCGCGACACCGCCGGTAATGTGCCCGAAGGCGCCTGCGTATCGTAGGTCATGTTCCAGACCATGCCATTGGGAATCGGCGCCTGCGCATCAATTTTATCTTCGTCGAACACGACGGACATCGCTTGCCCGCGCCCTGCCGGACCGCTCGTCCAGCCCCACACCCCGGCGAGGCTGAAGTAGTAGCCCATGATGGGGATACCTGCCTTGCCGATGTTCCGGAGCATCCATTTCAGGTCTTCGATCTGGCGGTGTTTTTTGGGGCCGTCCAGCAGAATGTCGTACCAATGTGCGGGGTCGAAGTTTTCGATGGCGGCCCAGGTGAGTCCGTGCGATTCGATTTGTTTTTTGAGGGCGAGCAGCTCGTCGAGTTGCCAGAGCTTGCCCTCGTTTGCGGTGGCGCCCCAGCCGTTGAGGTAGTTTTGGGTCAGGGTCGGGCTGTCGCCCCCTTTGACGTAGTCCACCAGTTGCACGACGAGGTGTGTGGCGCCGCACTGTTTTGCGAAGCGAAAATTGCTGTCGTTCAGCAAGCTTTTATAGAGACCTAATCCAAGTTTCATCGTGTTTCAAAGGTAGGAGGTTTTGGTGAAAGGGTGGATAGGTACGCTGTGTATACGCTGGTTTAAAATTTGCTCATTGTCGCCCTAATTGCCGGCAGTATGCTGCAAAAAGGAAAGCCAATCGGCTCCAAAATTATTTGGATATCCCCACTTTCTGCCGGGTATAGGCCTAAAAAAAAGGGGTACATCCCACTAACGGAAATGTACCCCTTTGTTGTAAAACTTAAATGTACCGCCGTGACCCAGAGAACTCGGAGCACCCGGTGGTGTGAGCAGCCGGCGGGCTAAGCCGCTTCCTACCCAATGTTTTAGTTTCAAAAAACCTAGTCTTGCTCTACTTTCGAAGCGCAGCAGGCTTTGCCTTCTTTGGCGCCACCGGCACAGCAGGCCTTGCTTGACCCAGCGGCGCAGGATTTTTTCACCATGCCGGCATTTCCTTCGGCCGTTACGCCTTTCGGTGCTACGTTTACGAATGCGTTGGAGGCTTCATCGTATTGTACGCTGACAAATTTGACGTTGCCCTGGGTGTCCGATTCTTTGCGAACATAGGAAACGGCGCCATCGTCGGCCATACGTTTTTCAATATTGGTATCGGCAGCAGCAGCTTTGGCAGCTTTGGAAGTGCAGCAGGACTTGGAAACGCCGGCGCTGGCGCCACCTTGGCAGGATTGAGCGTTAGCGGCAGCAATACCCATAACAAAGAAGAAGGAGAGCAAAAAAATTCCTTTTTTCATAGCGGGAAACAACTTTTGTGAAGTGAAGAGATCGAATTTTAAAAACGAGTTCAAAAGTAAGTGCGCTGCGCCAATATTCAAGCATATTTCCAAATCCTTAACAATAAATGTGATTTAACGACTTTTGTCAAACCTTTGAAAGTTTAGCAAACCTGTCTACTTTCGCCGGAAAATGCACGGAAACGAGCCATGTCCAAGCGTAAATTATCCAAACCTGTTCCAAAATCTGCCCCGCAGCGGCGGGCGTCTGCCCCTGCGCAGGCGGTAACGCTCACCCTCGGCCCGGCCTGGGTGGGCTGGCTGGCCGCCGCCCTCGGATTTGTGTTGTATCTCAACACCTTCGGCCACATCTGGTGCCTGGACGATTATTCCGTCATCAAGGAAAATTGGGTGACGAAAGGCGGGTTGAAAAATCTGGGCCTCATGTTTACCACGGAGTACCGCTATGGCGCCTGGAACAGTCCCGGCTCGCTCTACCGGCCCTTGTCGCTGCTTATTTTTTCCCTGCAATGGCAATTGTCGCCCGACAACCCGGCCGTCGGGCACATTATGAAT
>CAUJEY010000195.1 GCA_963169325.1 Bacteroidota bacterium | reverse complement strand
AACCCCCAAACCCCCACCCCCAAAACCTCCAAACCTCCAAACCCCCAAACCTCCAAACCTCCAAACCAGCCCCCCCCCCAAAAAACCTCCCTTCATGGAGATCACTCGCAAACATACCTGCACCGGCCATCGCGCCGCCGTTTACGCCCTCGCCCCCGGGCGGGATGCCCGTCATGTCTGCTCGGCCGGCGGCGACGGCTGGATCGTAGAATGGGACCTGGACGATCCGGAAACCGGCAAAGTGGTGGCGAATGTAGAAACGCAGGTATTTTCCCTGTGTGCTTTCCCGCATCAGCACCTGGTAGTTGCCGGCAATATGAACGGCGGAGTGCATTGGATCGACTTGGCGCATCCGGATAAAACCCGCAATATCCAGCACCACAAAAAAGGCGTTTACGACATCCGGGCATCGGGCGGGTGGTTATACACGGCCGGCGGCGATGGTATTCTTACCCGCTGGAGCCTGCAGGATGCCCGGGCAAAGGACAGTTTTCATTTGTCGAACCGGGCCTTGCGCACCATCGCTATTTCCGAAACACGCAACGAAATCGCCGTAGGCGCCAGCGACGGCGCCATATATTTTCTCGAAGCCGACACGCTTACACTCAAAAACACGCTGCATGGCGCGCATGGTCATTCCGTGTTTGCGCTGGCGTATACCCCAACCCAACAATATCTGCTGAGCGGCGGACGCGACGCCATGCTCCGCGTATGGAATTTGGAAAACGCCCACGCACGGGTATCCGAACAACCGGCGCACTGGTACACCATCAACCATATTGTTTTTTCTCCTGATGGCCGGCATTTTGCTACCGCCAGCCGCGATAGAACCATCAAAATCTGGGATACTGGTACCTTTCAGTTATTGCAGGTACTGGATACGATCCGGGATGGCGGGCATATCAATTCGGTCAATCGCCTGCTCTGGCTACCGGACTGTCTGATTTCCGGGAGCGATGACCGGAGTTTGATTTTGTGGCAGGAACGGTAGACGGTGGACGGTAGACGGCTTACAGGTGGCTGCGCCACCTGCAACGCAAGCCGTCCACCGTCCACCGTCCACCGTCTACCGTCCACCGTCTACCGTCCACCGTCTACCGTCTACCGTCTACCGTCTACCGTCTACCGTCCACCGTCTACCGTCCACCGTCCAATACATCCCGTTTCCAAAACCGGCGCCATAGTGATTTCACTAACACCAGGCCGGCAATGGGCAAGGCGGCGACGGGTAATTGTTGCGGCAGGAAAAACCAGAACAGGATCGTCAGGGCGGCGATGCAACCCACACCCATGTAATAATTTTCGATCCATTCGGTGCGCGTACGTCGCCAGAAGAACAACAGATGGGTGGGCAAAGCCCAAAGCAAATTCAAGTTGTTCTTCGTGGCACTGTGGTCTGTGGCCACCCAAAAAAGCGTCATCAGCAAACCGGCAGCGCCCAGCACGAACCAGAAAATTATATCGAAGACATACTCCGTGCGCGGATTGGCCATGCTCAGCAGGCCGATAAGGGCGACCAGACACATCGCCATCAGGGGGTTTTCGAAAAAGCCGGGCTGATAAGCCGGGCGCGGCAAGAGCGGCCGGTTGGGGATTTGTCGTTCCGATTGTACCAGCAAGGTCGTATCGTCTATGCGCGCCGTACCGAAGAGATCGTGCATATAGTCGGGCAGGAACATATAATCTTCCGTCCGGGCTACATGGTCGGCGGGTGTGCCGATCAGGAGGTCGATCCCGAATTGCGTCCAGGGTTTATCCGTCAGATACTGGTGCAGCAATTGGCGCATCGTGGTGCCTATGGGCAGCCCCGTGCTATCGAAAGTAATTTGATGAAAAAAAGTCTCTTTGACAATGTCGCGGATACGCGTTGCGCAATTGTCGTAGAAAAACTCGTATTTGTAATACCGGTTTTCTTCCCGGGCGTTTTCTTCCAGCAGGTCGGACAAGCGTTGGCGCTGTTCGGGTGTCAGGCGCAGGATTTGTTCGCGCATGGGCCGGTTGTCGTACAGGTTGCCGTATTCAAAATTCCGGTACGATTCGATATCGAGAAAATAGAGCAACCGGCCCTGACAAAATTTGAGCAAAAAATTGGGCTGTTCAAAGTTGAAAGTGCCGTAATTATACACGCGGTCGAGGCGATTCTCCGGATCGCGCACACGCAGGGCGCTGTGCCCGAAAGTGCTGTACATAAATTCGCCGGGGTCCACCGTGATCAGGCTGATATAGGCGCTGTCGGACAGCAGCCGGCTCAGCTGGGCCGTCGATTTTGTATACCAAAAGGATAGGGCGATGATGAATACGATTCGCACACTATTGAATACGAAGGGATTGGCCGATTTGAATGTAATCATCTGTCATGTTGTTCAATTGTTTTAACCTGGCTACTGTGAGACCGTACTTCCGGGAGATATTGTACAGGGTATCGCCTTTGATCACCGTATGGTAGGCGCCGGTTGTCTTGCCTGGTCCCGTTTGCGGCGTGGGGTTTGCCGGCACGAGTATATTGCCAGGTCCCGTAGTTGTCGGGTTAGCCGGCGCCGTATCCGGCGGATATGGAACGCCCGTGGTGGCTGGTTTTCCGGGCATGGAGCCGGTGCCGCCGGTATTGCCGTTTTGCGGGGAGGCAGGGTTCACCTTATCGGGGGTCATTTCAAACAGCACGTTGTTGTCGGTGGTCATGCTGCCGGGCGACGTGGCGACCGGGTTGGCGGGTGTGGGATCGGCCGTATCATCGGTTTCACTGCGCAGGCGGATATTTTCACCGGAAGTGCGTTTGCCCCGCAGGCGAATTTTTTCGTTGGCCGCGGGCTCCTGTCCACGTTGCAAGCCATTATTAGCCAATAATTTATCTAATTTAATCCCATACTGTTGCGAAATTTCGAACATGGTTTGTTTGTCCCGCACGAAGTGATGCGTAGCCTGGCCGTGCCAGCTGTCGCGTTTGCCCTGGATAAAAATGCGGGTACCGGCAGGGATAGCCTGGCCGGGCGAATAACCGCGGTCGTTATAGTCGGCTACTTTGTCGGGTTTGATCTGGTAAATACGGGCAACATCGGCGAGGGTTTCGCCTTCGCGACTGTTTACGGCTTTTACGTCGTTTACCCGCCCGATCCGTTGTTGTGGCGGCACACTGACGGGGACTACGCCGCCGGGTTTGATTTCATTGCCACCGGGCTGGTCATATTCATAAAGGCGCAGGCGTTCGATGAGGTCAATCAGTTGGTTGGCGTACGTTTGCGACGTGGCATAGCCGGATGATTGCAGGCCGCGCGCCCAGTTTTTGTAGTCGCGTTTATCCAGATTGAATAAAAAACCATAGCGGTTGCTTTTGCGCGGATCGCGCAGAAATTCGCTGTGATCGAAGAAACTTTCATCAGGATTGCTGTATTGGCGGAAGCAGGATTCGGTCAGGCTGCCATCGGGGTTGCGGTCGTCGTCTTTTTTGTGATAACTTTTGCCGTTCCAGTTATTCCCGCATTTTATCCCAAAGTGGTTGTTGGCGGAGCTGGCTAATTCGCTTAGGCCGGAAGCACTTTCCAGGATTCCCTGCGCCAGGGTAATGGAAGCCGGAATGCCGGCCCGTTGCATTTCGGCGATAGCCGCGTCTTTGAAATTTGCCACATAATCCATTTGGGCATTACCGGTAGTGCCCGCCGCCATGACTTTCGGCGTGGTCTTCGGCGATTCGGTAGTGGTTGTTTTAAAAGAACGGAAAGACGAGCAGCCTGCCATGAGGAAGGCAGACAAAAGGAAAAAAGGCCATTGTTTCATAGTCCTGTAGATTCTGAGTGAAGGCGAATTCAGCCGTAAAGATGCATGAATCGCAGGCATTACAATTATTTCACACGCAAAGATTGTCCGATTTTGATGATGTTGTGCTCCATACGGTTCATTTGACGCAGCCGTACGGTACTTACACCGTATTTTCGGGCAATGCTGTATAACGTATCGCCTCTCGATACAGTATGAAAAGTTTCCGTTTTGCCGGTAGCCGAATCAATCACGGTAAACGGTTGCGGGTCCTCGTGGTCCAGCAACAGCACAGACGCATCGGGGATGTCGGCGCGCGCGGCGTCCACGGGATTCGGAGTGGCCGACGATGCTTCCGGCAACATCTCAACGATAAAATCATTGGAAGCCACCATGTCCGTGGCGGGTACGGGCGCCGGATCGGGTGCGAATTCCACCTCCACCGGCCGCGCACGCGCACGCTCGCCGGCTTTTGCCTTGCCCCGCAGGCGAATACGTTCACCCTCCGCCGGTTCTGCGTCGCCTTGCAGGCCGCTGTTTTGCCGGAGCGTCGCCAGTTGCAGGCCGTATAATTGTGCAATGTCGAACAAACTTTGTTCCGGCGCTACTTCGTGAAAAACCGCCGGCCCGGCCCATCTGTCGCGTTTGTTTTGCACATACACCCAGGCGCCGATACTCAGCGGTTTGTCGGCCGCATAGCCAAAGTCGTTGTAATGGAGCAGATTTTCCACCGGCAGGTTGTACAAACCGGCGATATCCGCCAGGGTTTCGCCCGGCCGTGCCTGCACCATTTTCACGTCGTTTACCTCGGCCAAACGTTTGAGCGACACCCGGCCGTCATTGGCCGGCACGTCGTATGTATTCAAATGATAACGCTCGATAAAAAAGATGAGCCTTTCGGCATAATAATCAACGGAAGAGTACCCGGCGTCCTGTAAACCTTGTGCCCAGGCTTTATAATCGCTCCGGTCCAGTTCAAATAAAAAGCCGTAGCGGTGCCGTTTTTCCGGGTTTCCGATAAACTCGCTGTGGTCGGCAAAGCATTCCACCACGCTGTCATATTTGCGGAAACAGGAGTTGATTCGTTCGCCCTTTTTGTTGCGCTCATCGTCGTTTTTAGCGTACGACTTGCCCTTCCAGTTTTTGCCGCATTTGATCCCGAAATGATTGTTGGCATTTTCTGCCAGTTCGCTGGTGCCGGCGCGACTTTCTAGGATACCCTGTGCCAGTTTTACACTAGCCGGTACGCCGCTGCGCTCCATCTCGTCTATGGCAATGTCCTTGTACTTGCGGATGTATTCCCGCCATAAGGAGTCCAGCACGGCATCGGAGGTTTGGGCGCGAAGACCCGTTATGGAAAACAGGATTAAAACAAAGGGTAATAATGCCTTCATTGCGTGTTTGTTAAATCGGTTAAAGAGATACCGGGATTATAAGATAAAACTATGCCATTTTTTAAACATTGAGCCAATACACTACCTTCAATACAACTGCCCTGTTTTTGGGCGACAGGAACCGGGCGCGGGTATTGGGCACCGACTCGGCAAAGGAATTATCGGTGTACACCAGAAAGACGTCGGACACCGGGGCGAATCGCCATTGCAGCCGGGCATTGACGTTGAAATTATTGCTTTGCGTATTCCACTGGAAGAAAGCGCTGGCAAACACTTTCCGGGAAAAAGACAATTCTGCACGCGGTCCGAGCAGCCAGAAATCGGCCGAGGCATAAGGCTCCGGCAAGCGAATACGGTTGTAGCTGTAACTCATGGTAAAGGTGCCGATGGGTTGCAGGCGGTAACCGACTTCGCCCTGTACGCCTACCCGGTTTCCGTTGAAAAACTGCCCGACATTCACATCTATATTGCCCTGCAGGTTGTAACTGCTGCTGCCCGTAAACCGGAATCGCGCACCGGAATACGTATAGCCCTGCCGGCCGGGCAACGGTTGCGTACCCGCTTCGTACAAATTGGTCGGATCAAACGGCTCGAATAGGTAAGTATAAGCGTTCCAAACGGCCACATTCAGTGCCGTTTGGTCTTTCAAATTGACGGTGCAATACAGCGCCAAATCCCGGTCGGTCGGCTGAAAATCGAGCGCGTAGCTGAGGTTTCCCTCCACGCCGGTACTCACGGTGTTGATGTATTTGCTTTCCGGGTAAAAAATAAGTCCGGCGCCGGGATAAAAATCCTGGAAACCCGTCCGCGGCACAAATCCGGCATCGGCGGTATAGAAAGAATCGACGAGCATATACCCCAGCCGGGCGTTGAAATACCGGTCGAAATAACCCAGGAATTGCGCCAGTGTTTGGCCGCGTTTTTTGGGGTCGGGGGAAAAGGAACGGTGGTAGTACCATTCGCCTTCCCAACGGTTGTCTTCGCTGTAAAGGTTGAATTCGAGGCCGGCAACACGGTTCCAGGACTGGAAACCGGCTTTTTGTCCTTCGGAAAGTTTGCCGAGAAAATTCTCCTTGTCTACGAATATCGCGCTTAAAGCGCTGCGTTTAAACATTTTGCGTTGAAGCGTCGCCACGGTGAAGTTTGCCGCGGGCAGCACCTGCGCCGTGTCCCACTGTACGCGCTCGGTTTGCATATTGAGCACTCCTATGCGCCAGTCGTCGTTTAGTTTGCCGCTCAGGCGCGCGCCGGCCAGGATGGGCACGGTTTCATTCAATCCCGTAGTTGGGTTGCGGGCCAAACCGATACGGCGGGAAAAGAACGGCCGGGTACTCGGAAAGCCGAACATGGCAAACAAGTCGCGGTTTTCGAGAAAAAATTGCCGCCGTTCCGGAAAAAACAACTCGAACCGGCTGAGGTTAGCCACCTGGCGGTCTACCTCCACCTGCGAAAAATCGGGGTTGAAGGTCAGGTCTAAGTTGAGCGAAGGGGTGACGCCGATTTTGGCATCGCCGCCCACGCCGAATTTGGAGCTGCCGGGTTTATCCAGCACCTCCAGGGTATTTTTGTCGCGGCGGTAATCCACGCCATAACTACCTGTGCCGTAGGGGATGAGCGAAATACTGGCGCCGGGTTTGGGTGGCGCGTCGTCCCACACTAATTTACTACAAAACGCGAGGTTGTTGGCGGCATATTGCCGGGGTACGGGGCGCCAGGTGCTGACCTCCCAGTTTTTTAGCCGCACCTGCACAAAATTGACGTGCCAGCTGTTTTCACCCTCCGATACGTTGTAGCGCAGGGTTTTGAACGGGATCGCGATTTCGGCTACCCAGCGGTCGTCGTGGTTCTGAACGGCGGAAACCCAACGATTATCCCATTCAAAAGAGAGCGTAACGCCGTTGTCGATCCAGGCTTCGCGTTGCACGTTGAGCGGACTGACGCTGAACAGAAAACCGTTCAGGCCGTCTTTGGTAGGATCGAGCAGGATATTCACTGCGTCGCCGGTACCGTTTGGGAAATCGCGTTTCAGGCTTTGCACCGTATAATCGCCGCGCGCTTGCCAGCAGGTCACACCTACGTACAGGTTGTGCTGGTCAAAAGTCATACGTACTTCCGTGCGGGTATCGGCCAGGCCGGAATCCACCGGAAACTGTTTTTTAAAATCTACCGCCACGGGTGCGTTGAGCCAGGCCGCTTCATCCAGCGCGCCGTCGGTTTGGATGACCGACGCGGCTTTCCGGATATGCAGGGCCGCATCGCTGCTGCCGGGCACCGTCTTCGGCTCCGGCGGGTCGGCGGGCAGGAGGGCAATACTTGTTTGTGCACACAACGGTACGGCAACCAGCAGTATCAGAAAAGAGAATATGGTTTTCATTGCTTTAATTTGGGGCAAAAATAGGGGTTTAAAAGTGGTTGCAATAACCAATACTTTTGCACTCCAATCAACAAACAAAAGGAATGTCCAA
>CAUJEY010000194.1 GCA_963169325.1 Bacteroidota bacterium | reverse complement strand
ATCGGCGCTGTGCAGTTGTCCGTCGCCGTGACCACCGGTACGGCAGGTACGTCGTCAGCACATTCTACATTGACAATGGCATCAGCAGGCAGGCCGACTAATTCCGGGTCTTCCGTATCCGGAATAACCGTAATCGTCGAGGTAGCCGTACCTACATTGCCGCAGGCGTCAGTAGACGTCCAGGTTACCGTCAAGGTGCCGCCCACGCATACGTTGAGGGTGGTCACATCAAAGTCAAACGTCAATTCCGGATCGGTATCGCAGTTGTCAGCAGCCGTGGCGCTTTCCAACCAGTTCGCTACCGTTGCAGCCGGGTCGGTAAACGGATTGATATTTTCACAATCCAGCGTCAGCGCAGCAGGCGCCGTAACGATCGGGTCTTCCGTATCCGGTACTACCGTGATCGTCGAGGTGGCCGTGCCAACATTGCCGCAAGCGTCCGTAGACGTCCAGGTCACCGTCAGCGTGCCGCCGACACATACGTCAAGCGTTGTTGCGTCGAAGTTATAGGTCAAGGTCGGATCGGTATCGCAATTGTCCGTAGCCGTGGCGCTTTCCAGCCAATTGCTGACGGTAGCGCTTGGGTCGGTCGTTTCACTGATATCGCCGCAGTCCAGCGTGATGCCGGCAGGCGCCGTTACGATCGGATCTTCCGTATCCGGTACTACCGTGATCGTCGAAGTGGCCGTGCCAACATTGCCGCAGGCGTCCGTAGACGTCCAGGTCACCGTCAGCGTGCCGCCGACACATACGTCAAGCGTCGTGGCGTCGAAGTTGTAAGTCAGGGTCGGATCGGTATCGCAATTGTCCGTTGCCGTGGCGCTTTCCAACCAGTTGCTGATAGCAGCACTTGGATCGGTCGTTTCGCTGATATCGCCGCAGTCCAGCGTGATGCCGGCAGGAGCCGTTACGATCGGGTCTTCCGTATCCGGTACCACCGTGATCGTCGAGGTTGCCGTGCCAACATTGCCGCAGGCGTCCGTAGACGTCCAGGTCACCGTCAGGGTGCCGCCGACACATACGTCAAGCGTTGTCGCGTCGAAGTTGTAGGTCAACTCCGGATCGGTATCGCAATTGTCCGAAGCCGTGGCGCTTTCCAGCCAGTTGGTGATGGCAGCACTCGGATCGGTCGTTTCGCTGATATCGCCGCAATCCAGTGTGATGCCGGCAGGGGCCGTCACGATCGGGTCTTCCGTGTCCGGTACAACCGTGATCGTCGAGGTTGCCGTGCCTGTGTTGCCGCAAGCGTCCGTGGCAGTCCACGTTACTGTCAGCGTACCACCGGTGCAAACATCCAAAGTTGTCTGATCGTAGCTATAAGTCAATACGACGCTTTGGTCGCAATTGTCCGTAGCCGTTGCACTTTCCAACCAGTCCGTGATCGTCGCGGATGGGTCGGTCGTTTCGCTGATGTCTTCACAGTCCAGCGTAATACCTGCAGGAGCAGTTACAACAGGACCGATTACATCATTTACCGTGATCGTTTGTACAAACCAGGTAGCGTTGGCGCAGTCGTCCGAAGCGGTCCATACACGCACTATCTGATATTGGTTCGGGCAATTGCCCGGAATTTCAACTTCATAGAAATCCAGATCAATCGGTTTAACACAATTGTCGGTAGCCGTTACATCGGCTTTGAGCGGCACTTCGTCAGCGCAGTTAACAGTAACCGCGGCATCGGGCAAGCCGGCCAAAACGGGGGCTTTTGTGTCGCTTACCGTAATGATCTGAACAAAAGAGGTAGCATTACCGCAATCGTCCTGAGCCTTCCAGGTACGTTTTACCTGGTATTGGTTCGAACATGTGCCTGGAATTTCTACTTCAGAGAAGTCCAGAGCAAGCGGTTGGTTGCAGTTGTCGGTAGCCGTTACAGGAGGAAGAGCAGGAAGAGCAGGAACCAGTTCGGAACATGCTACTTCCACCGTTGCGTCTGGTAAATTGTGCAGCACCGGTTTCTCGCTGTCGTTGATAACGATCAACTGATAGGTCACGGCTTGGTTGCCACACAAGTCGGTAGCCACCCAAACACGTTTTACCGTAAACTTATCTTCGCAGCCACCCGGTTGGGTTTCTTCGGAGAAGTCAACGAAAAACTCGCTGCAGTTATCCGAAACATCCGGATGAACCACTTCAGGAACGTCTTCAGCGCAGTCAAAGTTATCGCTGTCCGGTACATTAGTAAATACCGGTGCCGTCTTGTCTACAACCGTGATACGTTGCGAATGCTCTTTGGTATTTCCGCAAGCGTCTGTTGCCACCCAGCGGCGTACAACAACATAGTTGTCTTCGCAGCCGCCAGGTTCTGTTGTTTCATACGTGTCGAGATTCACGACATCGCAGTTATCCAAAGCAGTCTGCAATGGCATATCCGGAACACCTTCCGAACAATTCACAGTAACATCAAGCGGCGTCACGGACAATACCGGACGAATGACATCATTTACCGTGATGGTTTGGATATGTTCGGTAGAGTTACCACAGATGTCCCAGGCATACCAGCGACGGCTGATGATGACCTGATTCGGGCAAGAGATATTTCCAACCGACGAGGTCGATTCGGAGAAATCAACAAATGCCGTACCGCAGTTATCCGTAACCGTTTGGAACGGAGCAGCAGGCACTTCGTCGAAACATTCGTAAGTACGGTCAACAGGAGTTGTTGCCAACACCGGCGGCTCGTTGTCATATACGGTAATATACTGCCAGTGCGTATTTTTGTTTCCGCACGCGTCAGTAGCTTCCCAACGACGGATGATCAATACCTGGTTGTTGCAGCTATCGCCTCCACGTGTCTCCATGAAGTCGACAAAAACAACTTCGCAATTGTCCAGAGCAAGGTTTGCGTGTTGATCAGGAGCCGGTAATACATCCTCAAGACATTCGTATGTACGATCTACCGGCATCACGGTGAATACCGGACGGATGTTGTCGCGTACTGTGATGGTCTGGATATGTTCGGTCGTGTTGCCGCACAAGTCGGAGGCCACCCAACGGCGGGTGATCACGACGTTGTTCGGACAGCTGATGTTAGGATCATCCGGGGTACCACCTTCGGTGGACTCGGAGAAGTCAATGAAGAATACATCGCAGTTGTCCGTTGTCGTCAAATGTTGATTCAGCGGAGCAGCCAGTACTTCGTCAAAACATTCGTAGGTACGATCCACCGGCGTCACACCAAGTACGGGCGGTTCCGTATCATTTACGGTGATGGTTTGTTGCCAGTAATCAGTATTTCCACAAGCGTCGAAAGCCACCCAGGTACGAACGACCACAAGTTGGTTTTCGCAGCCACCCGGCTGAACTTCTTCGCTGAAATCGATCACCACGTCGCCGCAGTTATCGGTAGCTGATTGCGCCGGAACAGCCGGAATCTGGTCAGCACATTCGAAAGAAAGGTCAAGCGGTTTCACAGCCAATACCGGCGGCGTGTTGTCTTCCGTATAGGTGAACTTTTGTTCACAAGTCGAAGAATTGCCGGCAGCATCAAATGCCGTATAACGACGCGTTACAATCCGAACACCGTCGTAAGGACAGTGGGTCAGATCATTGTCGTAGTCGCTGTATTCGAGAGACGTAATACCGCAGTTATCCATCAGCGTACCGCCCATAAAGGCGCCGGCGCTCAAAGGAGCGGGCAGCAACTGCAGGCAGGTCAGCGTCATGGCGGCGGGGCACACAAGGGTCGGCGCCTCGTCGTCAGTCACTGTAACCACGAAGTTGCAGTACACGGTATAACCGCTGGCTGAGGTATAAGAATAGGTCACTGTTGTATTGCCAATCGGGAACGTAGCGCCTGAAACAGCCCAAACCGGGGACAACAGCGTGCCATTGTGGGCACTACCGCAGCCGTCGTTGAACGTCGGCGTATTGTAGGTCACCACTGCCTTACAAACGCCGGGGTCAGTGCCTACGTTAATATCAGCCGGGCAGAAAGAAGCGCCCGGGAGTTGCATATCTTGTACAGTCACCATAGCCACGCAGGTAGCCTCGTTGGCCGGTACCGAGCAGTCTTTTACTTGCATCGTAACGGCTACCGTGGTGCCTACGTCGGCACAAGTCAAGGTTACCGTCGGGCCGAAGCAGCAGAGCGGATCGCGGCTGATACCTTTAAAGCAGATACCGCAGTTATCCATGGTACCCGGAGCATCAATGTCGGCTATGGAAAGATCCATCACGCCATCAGGCTCCATATTCACCGTGAACGGACCGGCGCACATGGCGACCGGGGCTTGCGGATCGGAGATTTGAACCGTAACCGTGCAGGTAGCGGTGTTGCCGCAGATATCCGTAACGGTGTAGTAAACGAAGGTTTCGCCAACCGGGAACAACGCACAGTGGTCGTCGCCGATGGTGTCAACCATCACGGTCGGATCGCTGGTTGTGATAACCAGTTCCGGGATCGGGCAGTAACCGCTGCCTTCGCCGAAGTACGGGAACTGGCAGTTGTCATAGAACGTCGGCGGCGCCCAGCACTTGAACTGGTAGCAGTCGCCGGTTACCGTTTGAGCAACGATCGGAGCATCCGGGCAGGATGTGAAGATCGGAGCTTCGTCGTCTTTTACAAGAATGTCTAACACGCAGGGAGCGGCCAGCGAATTGCCGTGCTCGTCGCGTACGTAGTAGATCACTTTATACATGTCGTCAATCTGATCGGCATTGCAGTACGGGCCTTTTTCAAACATGTAGTTTGCCTCGGCAACGCCGAGCACGTCTACACGATAGAAGGGCGTCGGAGCGCCGGTTTCCGGATCGATCGTCACAAATACGCCGTTGATCTCTTTCTGCACTTCCATTTCATAGCAGGCGACCGAGCAGTTGTCATCAACATCCGGGTGCGGCCATGTGGCGTTTACCTGGCAGTCGTAACCTGCTTTTGCGCTCGTCAGAAGCATCAGGGTGTCTGCCGGGCAGTCAATCGTCGGAAGGATATTGTCGATCAGCGTCAGCGCCGTCGTGCAGAAGCCGGACTCGTTGCCGCAAGCGTCGAATACCTTAAGGCGGATTCCGATCACTTCGGAATTCACCGTGTTGGCGGAGCAGTTCTCGATGTCCGGAACGATATCGGCGCAGTCGAACGTTTTCGTCGTAGTGTAATCACCATAAAGCAGTTCAAGATCGTCCAAAGCTTCATCGCGGGCGAATTGATAGGTCAATGTGCCAGTGCAGTTGTCGGAACTACCGTCGTTGAATTGCGAAGCGTTGATGGTTACCTCGCCGTTTGCGTCAAGGTAAGCCGTTACGCCTTTGCAATCCGCATCCGGTTCTACATTGTCTACCACAACAATGGTGTGGGTAACATTGATGAAGTTGCCGGTGCAATCTTCCACCCGGTACACGCGGTAAATTTCCAGCGGGTCGCCAATACAGCCGGCGCCGTCATTATCGCTGGACAGAAGTGGCTGGTAGGTGACTTCAATCGTACCTGCCGGCGAGCAGGCGTCTGCTTCGTTCGTCACCACGTTCGGATTCGGAAGCGGCACTTCGCTCAAACAGTTGTAGTTGGAGGTCGTCGGGTTGCTGGCGGTCGGATTCGTATCGTCTCCAATCGTCAGTCTGGCCGTTTTGGTTGCGGAGTTACCGCAAGCATCTTTCGCAATAAAAGTTACCACCACGGTGCCTGCGAGCGGGGCGCAATCGCCGAGCGCATCGAGGATATTGTCCCGGTTCATCGGGTTGGTAGTGTAGGTAACCGCGCTGCATGCATCGTTAGCGGAAGTACCGCCGCGTGTGGAAAGCCAGTTATCGATTGCCGTATTTTTAGCGGCATTCGACTGGGTGCAGTTCAGGCTCAGATCGGCCGGCGTACCCGCCCATACCGGGGCGGTTAAGTCGCTCACCGTGATCATTTGCGTAACGACGCGCGAGTTACCGGCACAGTCGGTCAGACTGTAGTTGCGGCGGTAGATCGTTTCGTCGCTGGGGCAACCGTTGCCGTTTACAACAGGCGTTGTAGACATGTGGGCTACCGTCACCGTGCCGGAGCAGTCGTCGGCTTCGTCCGTGATCGCGGCAGGATCGGGGGACGGAATAACACAATCCACCGTAATACTGGCAGGCGCCGTACCGGTCGGCGGATCGAGATCGCGCAAACGAACTCGGGCCGAACGGGTGCTGGTGTTGCCGCAACCGTCGGTAGCCGTGAAGGTTACTGTGGTTTGACGGTATGGCGTGTTGGCGAGCGGATTTGCCGGCGGCAGGCACCAGGCCGGGATCGCAGCAATTACGCCGGCGGCAGTTGCCGGAGACGTATTTACGGTCACCCCGTTGCAGTTATCTTCCACCGCGCCGTCTTGTCCTTTGGAAGCAAGCCAGGCAGCAATCGCTGCATTGAGGTCAGCATCGCATTCCAGTTCGAGATTGTTCGGATCATTGGTCCAGTTCGGATCAACATTGTCGCGAACACGAATGGTTTGCGTAAATATGCGGGAATTGCCGGCGCAGTCGGTCACCCGATAGCGACGAGCAATTTCATCAACGTTAAGGCCGGTGTTACAACCGTCAACCGTCGGCGGAACATCTTCCACCCACGCGATGACCAGGTCTTGCTGCGGGGAACAATTGTCGTCCACATAAGGCCGGATGCCTTCCGGGTTCGGGCCGGGCACCAGGTCGGCGCATCTGAAGAACTCTAACTGACCGAATGGCCCTGCAGGTACCAGATTCGGCAATCCAAATACGAAAGGCGCAAAGCTGGGATTCTCATCATCAATGAGGATCACTTTCGCTACCCGGTAGGATTGGTTGTCGCATTCGTCTTTAGCAAAAAAGGCGACCTGCACTTCGCGCGCGCCGGGCGAGCACTCGTCCGGGAACTGATCCCAAACGGTGGAGCCGAAAACAGGCGAAGAGTTCACACAACCCAAAATCGGGTCGAAGAACAAACAGGCAAGAATGTTATTGCCGGGGATAAATGCGCCGCCGCAGTTGTCGGAGACAACCGCGCCGCCGGCATTATTCAGCCAGCCTTGAATTTGTAATTGAATAGCCAACACTTCCAGGCCATAAAGCGGCGAAGTGATGTCCGGGCATTCGAGCGTCAGATCAACCGGCGCTAAATCAAACTGCGGCGCCACGTTATCGGACACCGTAATTACTTGTGTACAGGTTTTGGTGTTACCGCTGGGATCAACCGCGGTAAACGTACGGGTCACTGTAAATTTATTCAGGCAAACGAAACCGCTAATATTATCGGTGTAAGAAACTCCATCTACAAAACAGTTGTCGCTAACCTGGCCACCGAGCGCCTCAAATTGGGCGGCGGTCATCGGGTTCGGCGGCGCCGGGAGTAGCTCCGAAGCGCAAGTCAGCGTTTGCGGCGCGGGGCAGGTGATGATCGGTTTGTCGCAGTCGGCCACCAGGATCGTGAACGGCAATGCCGCGCTGCGACCTGGGCCTCCGGGTGGGGGAAGGTTAACTTCCCGAGTTACCCACACTTGAATGGTATTCCCCACATCGCCGCAATCCACCTCATAATTGGCATCGGCTGATGTCAGGGGATTGGTTGCATCGGCATTTTCCCACACCTTAACGATGGTGCAGCATTGGCCGTTGGAAGTGGTGGTGTAGCCCCCCATCAACGAAGGAGTAATTTCAGCCACACCGTCTGAATTCAGACAGAGGATGATTTCTCCAGGATTGAGCGGGGGAGCCGGGGGAACTACCGGCACGGGCGCATACGCGATGGAGCAATTAACTCCAGCACATTGCTGTGCGAAAGCAACGTTGTGCCCAACAATAGACAAACAGAGCAACGTAACCAGGCGGGGAAGCATGGACGTTGACCTGTCTGAAAAAAAGTTGACCACATTGCTCAACGCACGGTTACACCCGGGCAAAGAAGCCTCGTAGACTTTTTTCATGAGATTGAAAATTTTGTTATTATTACAGATGAATCAAATTGTTCCGAGTCAATATGGATTAAAAATCGGTAAATCAGTTTTGGAACCTCGTCAAAGCATCTCTTAGGAAAGAAATTATTACAGCAAAAATGATGCCTAAATATGACACCTTTCTGAAAGATGATATTCCATCACCTTTCACCTTGCGAAGGTAGCAGAATATTTTTTAATCGTATTAGTCCAAAGCAATAATCGTTATTTTTTTTCGACAAGCGGCACACTTCCTTTCATGCGCCAAGGGAAGTATTCGGTGGATTATGTAGTATTTGGTGCGAATAAACGGACTTTTCGACCTCTTTCCGCCGCCTTTTAGCTACCGGGAGCACATGATGCTGTACGGTGATCTCATCCGCGTTCATGGCTGAAATATGGGCAATATTGACCAAATATTTTTTATGTGTACGTACAAATTCGGCATCGTCCAACTGTTGTTCCCAGTAGCCGAGGTGACGGGTTGCAATCAATTTCTCATGGCCCGGTATACTCAGATGCACACAAGTAATTTCGCCCTGCGCCTCCAAAAAGAGAATATCCCGACTATGTACGGTTAGCCGGCGCCCCTTAGTAAGCTGGAGTTCCAGCATCCGTTGTTGTGTTTGCGGGGGCAGCATTTGTTTTTTCCAATAAAAAGATTGCTCGACCCTTTCGAGGGCCTGGGCCAGGCATGGAACGGATAATGGCCGGAGTAAAAAATACGACGCGCCCAAGTCCCAGGCGCGCCACGCATCTGCCTTGTTGGAAGACAACAAGACCCAAACCCGTGACCGGAGATCGGTCACAGCAGTCAGTTTGTTCACTTTGTTTACATCCACGAACAACACATCCACAGAAGGTTCGTCTGGCGGTACGGAAACAGGATCGATTAGAAAGTCCTTGCTTTGTAGCAATGCGCTAACTTCACCGGACAACAGGAACGAAACATCTTCCGGATGCGCGTTTGCACATCCTACTTTGATCATCAGGCGGTTTTTGAAACTCCCGCAAATTTAGACATGATTTTTTGATGTTCGTTTATTTACTGTTAAACTATCTTTTATTGTAAAAACCAGGTGAGCGACAAGCGAAGGGAACCGCTTCGAATGCAGGGGCCGGGGGCGACAAAGTCGAGGTAGTCGTACAGATTCCGGACGCCGAGATAATACCTGGCGTTGGCACGGAAGCGACCCTCTCCGGCTGAGATACCGAAGGCCGGCCCGAAGTCGATGCCGGCAAATGCGTCGTTGAGGTCCGGGGCCCGGATGGCGTTGTTGATGCTCTTGTAGTCGCCGATCATCAGTTCCCGTTGGGAGCGGTCGAGCGTATGAAAATTAGCGCCGAAAAAACCGCCCGCCTGCAAGTACAGGGGAATATCGACGCCCGGCTTAAATCCGGCGAACAACCCGGTTTCGAAGGTATTGTAAAAGTAGGCGTAAGTGTGTTCGTCCGGCGTGTCTTCCGGCCGGAAATAGACGGCCCGCGCGCGGGCGCCGCGCAGGGTCAAAACAACCTCCTGGTTGAGTTCGAAAAAATCATTCAGCCCCACGACAAAGGAACAGCCGATAACCGGCGCCAAGCGTCCGGAAGAGGTCGTGAAAAGGTCAGAGCGCAGGGAAGAATAACCGGTACCCGCCGTAAAGCCGATTTGGTAGCGGAGCTGAGCAGCGACGTTAGCGGCCATGCCGGCAAATAAAAAAAAGAGGAGAAACGTCCTGTGTTTCATCAGATTAGATTGTTTCACTTTTGGTAATACGTGTGAGAGGTGTAATCGGCAATCAGGACGCTTTTTGGTGGCGGTTTTGCAAAATTTGTTCTACTTCCGCCAAGCGGATATCCTTCGCCGTCAGCAGTACCAAAACATGATACAACAGGTCCGCCGTTTCATTTAACAAACGCTCGCGATCGTTTCCCAAGGCTTCAATGACCGTTTCAACCGCCTCCTCCCCTACCTTCTGCGCCATTTTGGCCATACTGCCCGACAACAATTGCGCGGTGTAAGAAGTAGCCGGATCGGCGCCGCGTCGCTGCCGGATAATCTGCTCCAGTTCGTTCAAAAACCCGGCCAACTTATTGGACTCGTTCCAGCAGGTTTCAGCGCCAGTATGACAAACCGGGCCATTCGGCTCGGCTTTTATCAACAGAGCATCGCCGTCGCAATCGAGCCGGATATCGCGCAGGTGCAAGACGTGGCCCGAAGATTCGCCCTTTCGCCATAAACGCTGCTTAGAGCGGCTGAAAAAAGTGACGAACCCGGTTTGTCGCGTTTCTTCCAGCGCTTTGGCATTCATATAGCCCAGCATGAGCACGGTTCCGGTTCGGAAATCCTGTACCACGGCAGGGATTAGCCCGCCGGGCATTTTTTCAAAATCCGGAAAAACGACTTCATCAGCCGGCAAGGCATTGTTCAATTCGGATACTGATTCCATGTTCATGCAGGTATTTTTTTAGTACCGGAACGGGGATTTCGCCAAAATGGAAAATACTGGCGGCCAGGGCTGCATCGGCCATACCCACGGTAAATACGTCGAGGAAATGTGCAGCCGTACCGGCGCCACCGGAGGCGATAACCGGGATCGGCACCGAGGTTGCGATCTCCCGGGTAAGTTCAAGCGCAAATCCGCCTTTCGTACCGTCGTGCGCCATGGAGGTCAGCAGGATTTCGCCCGCGCCCCGGTCGGCCGCCTCGCGCGCCCATTCCGACGCCCGGCGCGGGGTGGCCACGCGGCCGCCATTGAGGTACACGTACCACTGCCCGTCGTCGTGCGGACAAGCATCGACAGCCAATACGATACACTGGCTCCCGAAAGCGCGGGCCAGTTCGTCGATCAGTTCGGGCCGGCGTACGGCGGCTGAATTGATACTCACCTTGTCGGCGCCGGCCTGAAGCAAGGCCTCCACCTGGCGTACTGATCCGATGCCCCCGCCTACCGTGAAAGGGATGTCCAGCACTTCGGCTACCCGGTGAACCAGTTCCACAAAGGTGCCGCGGCCCTCGTGTGTGGCGGTAATATCGAGCAAAACCAACTCGTCGGCGCCTTTCCGGGAATACGCTTCGGCCAGCTCCACCGGGTCGCCGGCATGGCGCAATTGCTCGAAACGCACCCCCTTTACGGTTTGGCCGTCTTTAATGTCGAGACAAGGGATGATACGTTTGGCGAGAGACATTATGTTTTCGAAAACACTTTAAAATACTGGATCGGAATTTTCCCTTCAAAAAATGCCTTGCCGACAATGGCGCCGGAACAGCCCATTGCCTGAAGTTCTTCCAGATCGGGCACGTTGCTGACGCCTCCGCTGGCAACCAGTTGAATATCGGGGAAATGGGCCAATATTTCGCGATACAGTTCAATTGCAGGCCCGGCGAGTTCGCCGTCGCGGGCAATATCGGTCACCGATATCTGGTGAACGCCGAGGTTTTGCAGCCGGGTAAGGAAGTCGAACAGGCCGAAATTCGTCTGTTCCACCCAGCCATGTACTGCGACCATCCGGTTCCGCACATCGGCGCCGACAAGAAAACGATCGGCGCCAAAACGCTCCACCCAGGCGCCGAACTCGTCGGGCGCCAGCACAGCCACGCTACCCACCGAAAACATGGCAGCACCCGCATCCCAAACCTGCCGCAAAGCCGGTATCGAGCGCAGCCCGCCGCCATAGTCGATTTCCAGCCGGGTGCGGGCGGCGATTTGTTCCAATACGGCCAGATTGATCGGCCGCCCCTCCCGGGCGCCATCCAGGTCTACCAAATGCAAGCGGCGAATGCCGGCCGCCTCCAGTTCGCGGGCCAGTTCGAGCGGCTCCGCCGGATATTCTGTTTTTTGATCGAAATCGCCTTGTCGCAAGCGGACCAAACGCCCGTCCATTACATCGAAAGAAGGAATAATATGCATGATTCTATAAATTCAAAAAGTTATTTAATATTCGTTGGCCCACGGGGCCGGATTTTTCAGGGTGGAATTGTACGGCATAAAAATTATCGCGTTGTAACGCAGCACTGAACGGTACGCCGTAACCGGTTTGCGCGATGGTGTCCGAATGGAGCTCCGCGTAAAAACTGTGCACAAAATACACATAATTCTCATCCTGAAGCCCTTCAAACAAAGGGCCGCGCAACGCAGACAGGGTATTCCAGCCGATATGGGGGACTTTGAGATTAATGTGGTCAATGGGATTAATGTGGTCAATGGGGGGAATGGGGTCAATGGCCTGACTAACGGGGGGAACATTGTTCCTTATCCTGCCGCCATGAAATCGCCGGACTTCCACATCAAAAATACCCAGGCAACGAGTGTCGCCTTCTTCCGAGTGCCGGCAAAACAACTGCAAACCTAAACATATCCCCAAAACCGGTTGACGCAGGTTGCGCAACACCGCATCCAAACCACGCTCGCGCAGATAATGCATAGCAGAAGAAGCTTCCCCCACACCCGGAAAAATCACTTTATCCGCCGCACGCAGCAGGTCCGGATCGTCCGTCCAGACGGCTTCTATGCCCAAACGTTGCAAGGCGAATTGGACGGAGCGAACATTACCGGCGTTGTATTTTACAATAGCGACCACAATAGATATTTGAGTGTTTCGATATACAAGTGAATATTTTCAACTTAAACATATAGAAACATAGATTACATAAGTTTAAAAATAAGAAATTTAAAAAACTATGTGTTCTATGTACCTATGTGTTTAAAACCAAATACTTTACTCAACGGCACCATTTAGAGCGCCCCCTTTGTCGTGGGCAATTCCCGGTTAAGCGGATCGCGGCGGACAGCCACCTTGATCGCCCGTGCAAAGGCCTTAAAAATCGCTTCAATTTTATGGTGCTCGTTCGCTCCTTCCACCCGGATATTCAGGTTGCAGCGGGCGGCGTCGCTGAACGATTTAAAGAAGTGAAAAAACATCTCCGTCGGCATTTCACCGATTTTTTCACGCCGGAAATCCGCCTGCCAAACCAGCCAGGACCGGCCGCCAAAATCCAGCGCCACCCCGGCCAGTGCGTCGTCCATGGGAATTTGAAGTTCGAAGTTCGAAGTTTGAAGTTCGAACTTTGGAGTTTGAAGTTCGAAGTTTGGAGTTTGAAGTTTGGAGTTCGAACTTTGAACTTCAAACTTCGAACTCCCATACCGTTCCAGGCCGCGTTTATCGTTCAGGGCCAGGGCGAAAGCTTCGCCGAGCGCCAGGGCTGTGTCTTCGATGGTGTGATGTTCGTCGATGCGCAGGTCGCCGCGGGCTTCGAGGCTCAGATCGAGGCCGCCGTGGCGCGCCAGTTGGTCGAGCATGTGGTCGAAAAAGCCCAGTCCGGTCTTTATGTCGCTTTTTCCGGTACCGTCGAGACATAGTTCGATGGAAATATCCGTTTCCCGGGTTGCCCGGCGATGGCTCACCCGGCGCGGCGGTAAGCGCAGGTGTTGGTAAATCTTTTCCCAGGTTTCGGCGATCAATTCGATATCCTGCTCGTGGCCGACGGGGTCGTCCCATTGCCGGAGCAGGATGGCTTTGGCGCCGAGGTTTTTGGCCAGTTTTACATCCGTGAGGCGGTCCCCGATCACATAAGAATTGGCCAGGTCAACATCGCCGTTCAGGTATCCGGTCAACATGGCCGTGCCGGGTTTTCGGGTGGGTAAATTGTCGTGTGGAAAAGAACGGTCAATATGAATTTGCTGAAATGTAATACCCTCACCGGCCAGGGTTTTCAACATCTTTTCCTGGGCCGGCCAAAAGGTTTCCTCCGGAAAACTCGCGGTGCCGAGGCCGTCCTGATTGGTCACCAACACCAGTTGATAGTCCAGTTCGCGCACTATACGGGCCAGCGCATAAATGACGCCCGGTATAAATTCCAGTTTTTCCAGACTATCCACTTGCTGATCAGGCTGTGGTTCTGTTATCAGGACGCCGTCCCGGTCGAGAAATAATATTTTTTGCATAGTAAATTTTGTTTCACGCAGATGTTACACAGAAAAAAATGCGCAGATGTTACGCAGAACACATTACTGGATATTTTCAATTTTAACACATAGGCACATAGATTTAGAACAGTTTAAAATCAAAAAACTATGTGCCCTATGTGCCTATGTGTTAAAAAACGCTTCGTAGTGTAAATGCAGAATTACACCTGTTTATATTTACCCAAAATAAACAACAATCTATCGTTTTCAGTCGGTGTTCCAATAGTAATACGCAAACAATTTTCGCAAAAAATCTCTTTGGAGCGATTGCGTACAATAATACCGTTTTCACATAGATATTGATAAATATTATCAGCCCCGGTTGTTTTTACTAATAAAAAATTTGCATCGCTGGGATATACATATTCTATACATTTTAATTTCATCAATTCTATAACAAGTCGCCGGCGTTCGGATAATAATACGTGAATCTTTTCCTGTACATCGTCCGCTTTTTCTAAAGCAATACGCGCCTGATTTATAGTAGCCGCTCCAATATTATAAGGGTATTTTATTTTGTTCAACACCTCAATGATATAAGGATTTGCAAACGCCATCCCGACCCGTAACCCGGCTAAACCCCAGGCTTTGGAAAAAGTTTTCAGCACCACCAGGTTAGGAAATTCCGGGAGCCGTTTCGTCAGGGTAGGCCGGTCGGAAAAATCGCCATAAGCCTCATCCACGACTACGATACCGGGAAATGTGGCCAGCATATCGCGGACAAAGGGCTCCGGCAAATGATTACCCGTCGGGTTATTGGGCGAGCAAAGGAACAGCAGTTTTGAATTGGCATCCGTTGCCGCCCGTACGGCTTCCGCATCCGGTGAAAAATCGGGGCGCAGGGGCGCATTCCGCAGTTCGGCGCCGTGGATATTGGCCTGAACCGCATACATGCCATACGTCGGCGGCAAAATGATGACGTTATCCTGCCCCGGTATGCAAAAGGCCCGCAACAGCAGATCGATGGCCTCGTCGCTGCCGTTGCCGATGAAAATCTCTTCCGGACTCAGTTGCTCGCGATCCGCCAGAGCGGTTTTCAAAGACATTTGGTGCGGGTCCGGATAGCGGCTAAAATCCTCACTCAGCGGACTACCCATGCTATTTTCATTGGCGTCCAGAAAAATGTATGGTGGACGGTGGACGGTGGACGGTGGACGGTGGACGGTAGACGGTGGACGGTCAACGGTCGACGGTCGACGGTCGACGGTCGACGGTCGACGGTAGGCGGTGGCCCCCAGTTGAAACTCGTCGCGGGCGCTGGCGTAGGGTTTCAGCACCCGAATGTTGGGGCGTACAAGGGCTTTTATTTTTTCTAAATTGCTCATTTTGTGGATATTCGTGTGTTTTTGCACCTCTGTGTTTTGGTGCCTCCGTGCTTTGGTGTTTTAGTGATTTAGTGCCTTGGTGTTTTGGTGTTTTAGTGCCTCCGTGTTTTAGTGTTTTGGTCTCAACATGCTACCCCGGCCAAAACACTAAAACTCGGCAGCACCAAAACACTAAAACACTAAAACACCAAAACACCGAGGCACAAAAACACTTACAAAGCATTCAACCGCAGTTCCACCGCCCGTGCATGCGCCGTCAACCCCTCGGCATTGGCCATTTCCATGATCGTCGGACCAAGTCGTTGCAGGCCTTGTTCCGTGATTTGCTGGAAGGTGATTTTTTTGACAAAACTGTCGAGCGAAACCCCGGCAAAAGCGCGGGCAAAGCCGCCGGTCGGCAGGGTGTGGTTGGTTCCGGAGGCATAATCGCCGGCGCTTTCCGGGGTGAAAGAGCCGATAAACACCGAGCCGGCGTTCACCACCTTTCCGGCTAATTGTTCTGCTTGTTCCGCATGGAGGATGAGGTGTTCGGGCGCATACAGATTTACCCAATGGAGTGCCTCCTCCAAACTTCTGACTAACAAGGCTTTACTTTTTAAAATCGCTTGTTCGGCCAGCTCCCGGCGGGGCAAGGTGGCCAACTGGCGGGTCAGTTCCTCCTGAACGGCCTGTAGAAAAGCCGCGCTGTCGCTCACCAGCAAAACCTGGCTGTCCGCCCCGTGTTCGGCCTGGCTGAGCAGATCGGCCGCCACAAAAACCGGGTTAGCCGCTGCGTCGGCCAGCACGGCCACTTCCGAAGGACCGGCGGGCAAGTCGATGGCGACCCCGTCGAGACTGATCAGTTGTTTGGCTGCCGTCACCCAGGCGTTGCCCGGGCCGAAAATTTTCCACACCGGCGGCACGGTTTCCGTACCATAGGCCATGGCCCCGATGGCTTGCACACCGCCGATCTTATACACGGCACGGATGCCGCACAAAGCCGCCGAAAACAGCACTGCCGGGTGTACTTCGCCGTCCTGTTGCGGCGGCGTACACAAAATAACCTCCCGGCAACCGGCCAGTTGCGCTGGAATACCCAGCATCAGCACCGTGGAGAACAACGGCGCCGTGCCGCCCGGAATATACAAACCCACCCGTTCGATAGGCACGCTCCGGCGCCAGCACAGCACGCCCGGCATGGTTTCGACCGGCAATAGTTCTTCCTTTTGTGCCGCGTGAAACAGACGGATGTTGGCATACGCCTGTTGAATAGCCGCCTTCAACGCAGGCGATAAGCGGGCTTCGGCCAGTTCAAACGCCGCATCGGCAACCCTCGCCGGCTCGTAGCCATCAAATTGCAGCGAAAACCGCCGGACGGCCGTATCGCCTTCCTGCCGGATAGCAGCCAGCATGCCGGCCACTTTTTCGCGGTATGCGGCCAGGCTCCCGGATGGACGGGCCAAAAGAATTTCGGCTTCTTGAAAATCTGGATAATCTATTTGTTGCATGATAATTCACATTTGTAATCCCGCATATCATTACGGGGTAGCGTGTTCAAAAGTCCGGTGGCGATATGCTGCCGTTTTTTGCTTGTTTTGTTACCGAAATCTCCCCCAACCCGCGTGTCATGCTGTAAGCATCTGACCAAGCGTTAATCACAATTTTTTATTAAAAATGGTCAAAAGTGTCACATTTTAAAGCAAAATAATGGTTGCCACTTGGTCAGATGCTTACAGCATGACACGTGGGTGAAGGGAGATTCCGGTAACAAAACAAGCAAAAAATGGCATAAACCTTCAAACCAGAAACCCCGAAACCTCTTTAAAGTATCATTCGTTCGATAGGTGTTACCAGAATTCCCTGCGCACCGGCGGCTTTGAGTTGTTCGAGTACTTCCCAGAACACGTCTTCGCGCACCACACTGTGCAGGCTGCTCCAGCCTTCTATCGCCAGCGGCAATACGGTGGGGCTTTTCATGCCGGGCAGCAGCCGGGATATGGTTTCCAGTTGGTCGTTGGGTGCATTGAGCAGGATATACCGGTGGTTTTTGGCGTTTCGATTGGCGTGAATACGAAACAGCAGGCGATCGAGAATTTCCTGTTTTTCCTGCGCTAACCCGGGGCCGGCCAGCAGCAGGGCTTCGGAGCGCAGCACGGTTTCCACTTCGTACAAGCCGTTGGCTAAAAGCGTGCTGCCGGTGCCTACAATGTCGAAAATAGCGTCGGCAAGTCCCAGGGAGGGCGCCAGTTCGACGGCGCCGCTCACCTCATGCACGTCGGCCTGGATATTATTTGCAGTTAAAAAATCGACTAAGATATGGCTGTAGGTGGTGGCAATCCGCAGATGATTGAGGTCCTGCACGGAGCGATAGGGCGTATTTTTAGGCAATGCGATACTCAGGCGGCATTGCCCAAAACCCAGCCGGTCGATCACCCGCGCAGTTTTGCGTTTTTCCAAAAACACATTTTCCCCCACAATACCGGCATCCACGACGCCGCCTTCGACGTATTCGGGGATGTCGTCGTCGCGCAGGAAAATGATTTCAAGCGGAAAATTGGAGGCCTGGCTCCGCAGGCGGTTGGGGCTGCTGCCGAAGGCGATACCGGCGTCGCGCAGCAGCGCAGTGGAGTCTTCGAATAAACGACCGGATTTTTGAATAGCAATTTTTAGCATGGGACGGTGGACGGTGGACGGTGGACGGTGGACGGTGGACGGTGGACGGTGGACGGTGGACGGTGGACGGTGGAAAAAATGACGCAATGACTTCAATGACGCAAGGTCTAATGACGCAATGACGCATAAAAAAAACCGGCTTGCCAGGGATACTTGGCAAGCCGGTTTTGCAATATGGAACATTTATTCCAATGCAACGCCTCATCGCTCGCCAGGGGGCAAATGATGGTGGTGATGCAGATGGAAAGTGCTGTTAATCATATCGGGGGCAAATGTAGCGGCTTATTGCTGAAAAGCGAAATGCATTTGGGTCATAAAAATGTCATGTGACCAATCGGGATACAGCGATTCTCGGTCTGTGGGGAATTGCCGGTTTTTGAGGTGTAGTCTGCGAGGCACGAGCAGGCGACATCTCAAAAACAGTTTTAAACGGCACCTTTTTCAACGTAAAATGGTGTATTCGTAGATGGTTTTCGAGATGTCGCCTGCTCGTACCTCGCAGACTACACCTCGAAAACCGGGTCAATCCTACAAACCGAGAATTGCTGATCGGGACACGGTGGGGTGTACCTTCTTCCCCTTTCCTGGCCAGAGGGTGTCATTTTGTAAAAAACTGTCCGCTCTACGCCCCTTTTTTCCCCACGCGTTGTCATCTTGTAAAGAACCGTCCGCTCTACGGCTGCAGCACCAAATGAACACCCTGCCCATCGTAGAGCGGACGGTTCCTGCGGAAGGACAAACCGAGTGGATTGCCCGTCGTAGTGCGGACAGTTCCCCGCGGGATAGGGTGTTAAAAGTCCAGGGGCACTACTCCGTGCCTCCGTGTCTCCATGGTGAAAAATTTGTCGCGTTTTTCACGAGGAGACCCTTTGCCCCAGGGCGCATAAAGAAATCATTATTTAACGACCTAATTTTCACTAAAGGCAGACAAGCAGGGCTAACTTTGCCGTTCCTGTCTTTTAATCGTTTGCAGACCGCACCCTTCGGTTCCCTGCCCATATCTCTGAAATGGAACCTATTTTTATCGCTGCACTATGACACGAACGAAACACTGCCTCGCGCTCCTTCCGGCATTGACTGCCATTTTCAGTTCACTTTTTTTTCAAGCAAATGCACAATGCCCTCAGATAGAGGCTATTCTGATTGATGCTTGCGGTACTGAGCAATTAAATGAATTTGTTATTATCCGATCCGGAGGCGGTTTTAACACCTCGGATATCCAGTTGGATTACGATATCAATAACAATATTATGTTTCCGGCTAATAATGACATCAATATCGACAATGGTAACGACCCAGTCGATCCAACTCCGTGTGGGCTGGTCCCCGGTAATACGGCCGCCTTCGCCGGCTGCCCCAATCTGATCGCCGTGGGGCCGGGCGTGGATATTCCGGCAAACGCCATAGTGGTGCTTCAAAACAGTTCCAATTCTCAAAATGGTCAGTACAACTTCGCTCCCTTATGCGGCGCCGGACAGTGCGTTTATGTAATCTCAAGCAGCTGTATGCGGACTGTCGGCGGCTTTACCAATATGGGTGGCGGCCCCCGTACTACCAACTTTTCCATTGCCGGAACCTGTCTTCAAACGATCACCTACAATTTGCCATCGGTTCCTAACGGCAACGGCGCCTACTACCTGCCGCTCACCAATATGTACGGTAGCCCCGGCTGTGTGGTACCACCCGTTTCCCCGGCCACACAGCTGCCGCCCAACATCGACCCCATCGCCAACGTCACCATTTGCGGCGATTACACCCTGCCGCCCATTACCGGAACGAATCTGACGGGCAACGAAGCCTATTACACGGGGCCGAACGGCACGGGCACGCAATACAACGCGGGCGACGTCATCACCACTCCCGGCACCTATTACGCCTTCGATCAAAACGGCCCGGTGGGCTGCACCGACCAGGAACAGTTTACCGTCACGATCGGAACCACACCCACCGTCAACCAACCTGCCGACGTGACCGTTTGTGCAGGACTGGGCGTGAACGTGCCGCTGACCGGCTCGCCGGCAGGTACGGTATTCAACTGGACCAACGACAATACCGCCATCGGACTCGGCGCCAGCGGATCGGGCAATATTGTCTTCCCCAGCGCTAACGTGACCACGCAGGAAGTAGCCACCATTACCGTGACGCCCGATCAGGCCGGATGTATGGGCGACCCGGTTACATTTACGATTACGATAAATCCCCGCCCGCAGGTGGACGATCCACCCAATGAGATTGTGTGCGGCGGCGAGCAAGTAGATGTGATGTTTACGGGAACAGGTACGAATCCCACTTACAACTGGACCAACAGCAATACGGCTATCGGCCTGGGCGCTAGCGGTAGTGGCGATATCAGTTTCCCGGCCAACAACGCCAGCGTCCCACTCACCGGCACCATCACCGTGACCGCTACGGAAAACGGCTGCGCCGGCACACCGCAAACCTTCACGATTACCGTAAACCCCACCCCATCGGTGAACCAGCCGGCGAATGTCATCGCCTGTGCCGGCCAAACCGTGCCGGTTAATTTTTCCGGTTCGGCGGGCGCCGTGTTCAACTGGACCAACGATAATACCGCTATTGGGTTGGGCGCTTCCGGAACCGGAAATATCAGTTTTCCGGCAGCGGTGGTTGGTAGCCAAGAGGTAGCCACCATCACGGTGACCCCGGCGAACGCCGCCGGCACCTGCGACGGCGCCCCGGTAACATTTACCATTACCATCAATCCCGGCCCGACGGTGGACAACCCCGGCGACCAATCGGTATGCGGCGGGCAATTCGTTCAGATTCCGCTCAACAGCCCGACCAGCCCGACCCTGAACTGGACCAACACCAACACCGCCATCGGCCTGCCCGCCTCCGGCTCCGGCGATATCAATTTCAATGCTGCCAACGTCGCGACGGTACAAACAGGCACGATCACGGTGACGCCCATGGAAAACGGCTGCAGCGGCGTGCCGCAAATATTTACCATTACCGTCAGTCCGGCGCCGTTCATGGTACAACCGAACAACGTTACCGTGTGCGGCGGGGGAGTCGTCTCAGTGGATTTTACCGGTACGCCCAACGCCACCTTCAACTGGACAAATGACAACCCGGCCATCGGTCTGGACCCGGCCGGTTCCGGAGATATACTTTTTACCACATCCAATCCGATTTTTGCCGAAACGGCTACCATTACCGTTACGCCCAACAACGGCACCTGCGACGGCGTTTCACGCACTTTTACCATTACGGTAAATCCCAGCCCGATTATGGATGTTCCGCCGAACCTGACCGTGTGCGGCCAGCAGCCGGTAAACGTCATGTTTACCAGCCCGGGAAACCCGACGTACGCCTGGACGAACAGCAACACCGGCATCGGCCTGCCGGCAAACGGCTCCAACAACCTGGGTTTTACAGCAGCCAACGTTCTGACCAACCAAACGGGTACGATCACGGTAACGCCTTCCGAAGGCGGATGCCCCGGCACGCCGGAAACATTCACTATCACGGTATTGCCCGCGCCGATGGTGAACCAGCCGGGCAATATCGCGATTTGCGCCGGCCAGTCCATCCTGATCAATTTTTCCGGTTCAAACGGCGCTATTTTCAACTGGACCAACAGCAATACCGCTATCGGCCTGATGGCTTCCGGCGTCGGAAATCTCAACCTGACGGCAGCGGCCGTAGCGACGCAACAGATTGGAACGATCACCGTCACCCCTTCCAACGGCAGTTGCAACGGCTTCCCGGTTTCCTTTACCATTACGATAAACCCCTTGCCAACCGTCACCCCGCCGGCCAACGTGGCCGTGTGTAACGGCGAACAGGTAAATGTAAATTTTAGCGGCAGCGCAAATACGACGTTCAACTGGGCCAATAACAACCCCGCCATCGGCCTGGGCGCGAGCGGTTCGGGCAATCTCAATTTTCCCGCCGCCACGGTAGTGACGCCGCAAACGGCCACAATTACCGTGACGCCCGTGTCGGGCAATTGTACCGGTACACCGGTAACGTTTACCATAACCGTCAGCCCCGGGGTGAGCGTAAACAACCCCGGCAACCAGTCGGCCTGCGTGGGCGACATGGTAAACGTGGTATTTACCGGTGCTGGAAATCCGGCGTTTAACTGGACGAACGACAACCCGGCCGTGGGCCTGGGCGCGAGCGGCAGCGGAAATATCAGTTTCCCGGCGGCCAATGTGCCTACCGTACAAACGGCCAATATCACTGTCACGCCGGTCGGGCCGGGCTGCCCCGGCGCGCCGCAGACTTTTACGATCACGGTGGGCCCGGCGCCCACACTGGCAACACCGGGCGACGTGGTGGCTTGCAGCGGACAGCCGGTTATGGTCAATTTCGCTCCTTCTGCGGGCGCGACCGTCAGTTGGACCAATTCCAATCCGGCTATCGGCCTGGCGGCAAACGGCAGCGGCAACCTGATGTTTGACGCCGCCGGGGTAGTTACCGAACAAACCGCCACCATCACGGCGATCCCGATGCTCGGCACCTGCACGGGTACGCCGGTGAGTTTTACCATCACGGTCAGTCCGGGCGTCAGTCTCGACAGTTTGGACAATTTAGACGTTTGCGCGGGCGACACCGTTTCGGTTCCGTTCTCCGGAACCGGAAACCCGATGGTATCCTGGACGAATGATAACCCGGCTATCGGGTTGCCGGCCAGCGGGATGGGAGATTTAAATTTTGTCGCGGCCAATGTGACGGCGCCGGAAACGGCGACGATCACGGTGACGCCGCAGTTGACGGGTGGGGGATATGCGTATATTACGAATAATGTCTCAAATACCGTTTCGGTCATTGACCTCGCAACAAATAACGTGGTAGCAACCGTACCGGTGGGGAATAATCCGTACGGCGTCAGTGTAAATCCGGACAATACGCGAGTTTATGTAACACATCAGAATAGTACTGTATCGGTAATCGATATCAACACAAACACTGTAATTGCGACAATACTAGTGGGGAGTTCTCCCCTTGGCGTTGTTGTGAGCCCAGATGGAAACCGGGTGTATGTGGCAAATAATTTATCCAACGACGTATCCGTCATAGATGCAATAACCAATACCGTGATCGCCACGGTCCCGGTTGGGGTTCTTCCAAGGGGAATAGATGTAAGCTCCGATGGGAGCAGGGTGTATGTAGCAAACAGCAGTAATATGGGGGGTAATACTGTCTCCGTAATTGATGCCACGACCAATACCGTGATCGCGACGGTAGGGGTAGGCCAGGTTCCTTATGGAATCAGGGTACTTCCTGACGGCAGCCGCGTTTACGTTGCAAATAGCGTTTCCAACAATGTATCGGTGATTGATGCCCTCACGAATACCGTCATTGCCACAATACCGCTCAGCGCCGGCGATTCGCCAAGTGGCATAGCCATAAACCCGGCTGGCAGCCGGGTTTATGTGGCCAATGAAAATGGGGCTAGTGTCAGTGTAATTGACCCGGCTACTAATACTGTGATTGCTACTATTCCGCTTGGTACTGCGAGCATAATCGGCCCGATTGGCATTAGTACGACTTCCGATGGTAGTTTGATCTATGTCGCGAGTATTTTCACGGATGTATCGGTTATCGATGCCGCCTCCAATACAGTGGTGGCAAATATTCCGGTCGGAATCGGTCCCTTAGCCTTCGGCAATTTCATCACCTCCAGCTCCGCCTGCACCGCCCTCCCGCAAACCTTCACCATTACCGTCAACCCCGTCCCTACCTTGACCGCGCCGAATAACGCAATCGCATGCGGCAACCAAACGGTCAACATCGGCTTCAATCCATCTGCCGGCGCCACGGTCAACTGGACCAATTCCAACCCGGCTATCGGCCTGGCGGCCAACGGCAGCGGAAACCTGAGTTTCCCGGCCGCCAATGTGGTCACGCCCCAAACCGCTACCATTACCGCTACGCCGGTACTCGGCAACTGCTCCGGTACGCCGGTGACGTTTACCATCACCGTCAATCCGCCGGCGATTGGCAGCATTGCGGGCGACCTCCTGCTCTGCGCCGGCGACTCCACCCTACTGACCGCTTCGGGCGGCGGTACTTATGAATGGGCCGGCAGCGAAACGACGGCCGCTATCACCGTGGCGCCGCTGGTGCCCACGAGTTATACGGTCATTATCACCAATGCATTCAACTGCGCCACGGCGGCGGCCGTGCTGGTAGATGTAGATGAATCGCCTGTGGCAGCCATTGCAGGAAATACCACTTTGTGCGCCGGCGAATCGACCACACTCACGGCCTCCGGCATTGGAAGTTATACTTGGAATACGATGGCGATGTCGTCCGCCATCAACGTCACCCCGCAAAGCACGACCACTTTTACCGTCACGGTCACCAATGCATTCAGTTGCACGAACACGAGCAGCGCCACGGTGACGGTAAATCCATCTGATACCTTAAATATCTCCGCTACCAGTTGTAACCCGGCGGATACGGGGACCGTGGTGCAGGTATTGCAAAACCAGTTCGGTTGCGACAGCGTGATTATTTCGGGCATCTCGTTGGCGCCCAGTAACGCCGTCAGTTTGACGGCGACGACCTGCGATCCGAGTCTGGCCGGAGTATTTACCCAAAACCTGACCAACCAGTTCGGCTGCGATTCTACGGTGGTGACAACCATAACGCTTCAACCCGCCGATACCATCAACCTGTCTCAAACGACCTGCGACCCGAGCCTGGCGGGTATTTTCACCCAAAACCTGACGAACCAGTTCGGCTGCGATTCCACGGTCATCGCGACCGTTACGCTTCAACCCACCGACACCGTCAACCTGACGACGACAACCTGCGATCCCACACAGGCCGGTATGTTTACTCAAAACCTGACCAACCAGTTCGGCTG
>CAUJEY010000193.1 GCA_963169325.1 Bacteroidota bacterium | reverse complement strand
GTCAAAAAGGTCTTTGCCCGTATAGGCGCCCTCGTTCAACAGCCGGTTGACTTTGTCATGGCTAACCTTCAGCACCTCTGCGGCACGAACACAGCTGTTTCCCGACGGAGTGCTCAACAATTGTGCGATGTATAATTCTATCTCCATGACGGAAGTTAACTATTTTGCGTAACTCCTATATTACTTAAGCATGTATCATCCAGCGGGTTTAATGGACAATATCCGGGCATTATCGGTACCCTCATTGTATGTTTGGTGGTTTATGGGTATTTTGTAGGGAGCCTATTTTTTAAAAACAATAATTAAACATCATGTTTATAAAGCTTTACGCTATCGCGCTTTCCGTATTTTTTGCCCTGGATATGGTCTGGCTTGGTCTGGTGGCTAAAAATTTTTACAGGGAACAGATCGGCAAGCTAATGAAGCCGGACATCAATTGGGGGGCGGCCATTATCTTTTATTTGATTTTTATCGGCGGCCTGGTGGTATTTGTCATAGCCCCCGCCATGGAAAAAGGCTCCTGGAAGCACGCCCTTCTGTTGGGCGCACTATTCGGATTGGTTTGTTACGCAACCTACGATCTGACTAATTTGGCATTGGCAAAAGACTGGCCGCTGCTGGTAACTATTGTCGACCTGGCCTGGGGCGCTGTCCTGTCGGCATCAGTCTCCATCGCAACTTATTTGATCGCTACTAAAATCGGAGGCTGAACTATTGTGGTCAGCGGGTTGTGCTTTCTTTGATAAAAGGAAAGCAAAAATTCCGGGATCAACTTCCGCCGCATTTTTTCAAATCTTCAGAACCGAATAGTATCCGGTTTGTTCAACCATCTATGAAATACCTCACCGCCCTTGGATTTTTCCTGTTTTTGCAGGCCGCTCCGCTCCTGGCGCAGTCGCTGCAGCTGACCGATTTCAACCAGCAACGCCTCGACCGCACGCGCTACAGCATGTATGTCCTCGGCGCCTGGGGTATTGCCAACATAGCCGGCGGGGCTGTGGGCATGGCTCAAACCAGGGGATCACAGCGGTCTTTTCACCAGATGAATCTGGGCTGGGGTGTCGTCAACTTGGGACTTGCCGCTTCCAGTCTGTTGACGGCTGCGCATATGGACCCTGCTGCCTTTGACTTGTACGAAACAGCCCGCCAGCACCATCGCATGCAGAAAATACTGCTCTTCAATGCGGGGTTAGATGTTGCCTATATGGCTGGCGGCGCCTGGATGTTGGAGCGCGCTAAAACCGGAGTGCAAAACCAGGACCGGCTGCGGGGCTTCGGCAGGTCTATCCTCTTGCAGGGCGCTTTCCTTTTTGCTTTTGACCTGGGCGCCGCCATTTACCTGGGCGGCCTGGAAAACCAACTTCCTCCGTATTTTGAACATACCTCTATCCGCTTCGATGGGCAATCCCTGGGGTTTACGCTGCGCTTTTGACGCCGAGGCGGCAAGGATTTGCCCGGCGGGCGAGGCGTAGTAAAACCAGAGGGCTGCCGGACTACAGCCGAAGCAGCGATGGAATATTAAAAAATTTTTTAAAAATGTTTGTGAATATTCACTCGCTAGCTTATCTTTGCCAAAGAAATAAATATGAAGGGATAATGAACGGTAAAAACAACATTGCAATAGGGTTCATGACCATGGGGTTTTTCATGGTCTATGGATTCCTGCTGATTTACCTGCGGGACTTTGCGCCCGGCAAAGAAGCATGGGTGAGCAGCTATTCACTGGGCAAGCACTTTGAGTCCCGACTGGCGCACGTACACGGTAATCTGTTTGCTTTTCTTAATATTCTGATAGGGTACCTCCTGTTGCGCTTTGAGACGCAATTATCTCATGTCAAAACGATTTCATGGCTTGCACTTGCGGGACTTCTGATGCCCATCGGCATTTTGTCCGAAGTGTATTTAGGTTTGCCGCCTGCTCTTGTACTCATTGGCGCAATCGCTATGACGAGTTCGGTTGTATGGCTTGGTATTGCTTTTTTTCGCATAAAAACCAGCTAAAGATGCAGGCATCCCTAATTTCTGACAGGCAATTTGAAATCATCCAGGCGACGGGGAAAATACTTTCCTCCGCTGGGGTAAGCGGCTTGACTATCAAGAATTTGGCCAAAGAGATGGGCTTTGCGGAAAGCGCCATTTACCGCCATTTTGATAGCAAAGAAGCGATTATTATTGCAATGCTCGATTTTTTAGCGGAGAATATGGAGGAAAGGTTGGGGAGGGTTCTTTCCCATCAAAAAAATCCGAGGGAAGCGCTGGAGGCGATTTTCAACGACCAGTTCGCGTATTTTGCTAAAAACCCGCACTTTGTGGTCGCTGTTTTTTCCGATGGGCTGATGGAAGCGAGCCAAAAAATCAACGCTGCCATTTTTCGCATCATGCAGGTAAATATGAAGCATCTGATGCCCGTAATCATGGAAGGGCAGCATCAGGGCTATTTTACCAACGCCATACCGACTGAGGAACTGATGCATATCATTATGGGCGCATTTCGCTTGCAGATGTTTAAATGGCGGGTAGCGAATTTTCAATTCGACATTTTCGAAAGGGGGAAATATTTAATGTCAAACATTTTAAAAATCATTCTGGCATGAAAAAATTGATTTTTTCTTTTGGAGCGCTCCTGTTTTTAGCGGCGTGCAATTCTACTTCGGAGGGCGAGTTATCCTTGAATAACGGGCAAAAATGGGTGGTCAATGCGGAAATGAAACCGCACCTCGAGCAAAGCGAAAGAATCCTGAACGACTATTTGACCCAAAAAGGCGCCGGCTACGAAAAACTGGCGGCAGACCTGAAAGCCCAGAACGACCAATTAATCAAGAGTTGCACCATGAAAGGCAAAAGCCATGATGTATTGCACCAGTGGCTGCATCCGCACATGGCGCTTATTGAAAATTTGTCGGAAGAAAAAGACCCCAAGCAAGCGGCATCTATTGTTGGGGAACTCAAACAGTCATTCAAGACCTATCAAAACTATTTCCAATGAACCTACGCGAGTTACACGATGTCCAGAGCGATGTGCATGCGAAATCACTTTTTAAAACCTCCGAAGGAAACGTTACGGCGATGCAAATTATGGAAGGCGCCCTTCTCAAGGAACACGTAACCAAAGTGCAGGCACTTCTGGTTTGCATAACCGGCGAGGTGGTTTTTGAAAACGAAAACGGGCTTAGTCAAACACTCGGCCCCGGCGATTTTATTCGTATCGAGCCGTTTGTGGTGCATTGGGCGAAGGGCATACTGGAGAGTCAGTTGCTGTTGATTAAGTAAAAAAAATTTTCAATGAAGTTAGTGAATGTTCACAAATTTGGTTTTTCCCTGTGGTTGCTGGCGGCCGGCTTACCTCCGGCTACTCTGCATGCCCAAACCATGACCCTACAGGAATGTGTCGAAATCGCTTTGACCAATAACAAAAACCTGCAAGCCGCCAGGAACAACCTGCAATTGGGGCAACTGCGAAAACAGGAAGCAACATCGAACCTTCTACCAAAGGTAACGGCATCGGCGGACTATAAGTTTTTTACCAACCTGCCCTACCAACTCATGCCGCTGTCGGTATTCAACGGCCCGGAAGGACAATACAAAGAAGCGCAGTTTGGCGTGCCCCACAACCTCGGAGCAAGCGTGCAACTGACGTTGCCGTTATACAATCCTCAGATACAGGCAGGCATCAAAGGGGCTGAAATAGCTGCAGAAATTGGCGGTTTGCAGGTCGAAAAAACCGAAGAACAGGTCATTTTTGAGGTGACGAACCTGTACTATAACGCTCGGATTTTGCAGCATCAGATACTTTTTGCAGACAGCAATTTGGCCAATGCCGGCCGCCTGCTCTCTACCATGCAGTTGCTCCGGCAGCAGGGCTTGGCGAAAGGAACCGACATAGGCAAAATCGAACTGCAAAAGGTGCAATTGCAATCCCAGCGCAATCAACTGGAAGGGAAATTGGCGCAGGTTTTCAACGGGTTGAATTTTTTCATGGGCAGAGATTTGAATACGCCTTTGTCCATTCCAAACGAAACAGAAACGCAGAGCAGCGGGAGCTATCCGGTTTCGCCATCGGTGGATATTCGCATAGCCCAGATTCGCGACCGGTTGCTGGACAATGAACTGGACCTGCTAAACAAATCCAAATTGCCCACGGTATCTATAGTTGCCAATTATGGCTTGACGAGTTTCGGGTATTTCGAACAGCCCGACCCATTCGTCAAAGTATTTCCCATCGGATTCATTGGCGTACAGGCGGCTTATCCAATCTGGAACAAAACCACCCGGCTTAGAATTGCGCAAAAAGAAGTGGAAATCGTTGGGAACCGCCTTCAAACCGAACAGTTGCAGGCACAAAGCGACCTTCAATTAGCTAATGCTATTCTGCAAAGGGGCGTGGCGCAGGCGAATATTTTCACCATGCAGAAACAAATAGAACTTGCTGATTCGGTTTATCGGCAAACGCTGGCACAACACCAGCAGGGAACGGCAACCCTTGCCGATATTATCCTGGCGGATAATGCGCTGCGAGAGGCGCAAGCCAACGATCTCAATGCGCTCGTTGAATATTTGAAAGCCGATTTAGAATGGAAAAGAGCGTCTGGCTCATTAAAAATCAGATAATGAAAAAGAAAATATCCTATTTGATATCCGCCGTCATTTTGATAGGCATTTTTGGCGGCATTGCGCTGAAGCTGAAGAAGAACAAGGCCCTGGCCAGCGAGCGGGTTTTCCATTTTAACCCTGCGGATTCCCCCGTTTTGGCGGATAGCGTTCTTTCCGGAACGGGGCCGGACTATGCGGAAGACCTTGTTTTTACAGGCACGTTTGAACCTTTCCGAGAAACAAAAATCAGCGCTGAAATACAAGGCAGGATCAATCATATTTCGGTAGATGCGGGCAGTATCGTGACTAAAGGACAACCCCTTGTGCAGTTGGACTATGCGCTTTTGCAATTGCAATTACAATCCGTGGAGATTCAAATCGAGGGCCTGACTGCCGATGTGAACCGCTATTCCGTTTTGGCAAAAGCCGATGCGGTGCAGGGCGTTCAGTTGGAAAAAGCCCAACTGGGTTTGAAATCTGCCCAGGTACAGCGGGCGGCTATTCAGGAGCAAATAGATAAAACTACGATTAAGGCCCCGTTCGGCGGCGTTGTTGTTGCTAAATTGAATGAAGTGGGCGGCTTTGCTGCGCCCGGGGTACCGCTGGTACACCTGCTCGACATAGAACGGCTGAAATTTACGATAAACGTAGCTGAAAACGATTTGAAATATTTTAAAACCGGACAATCCCATGAAATCGTGGCCGATGTTTTTCCCGATAAAAAAATCGTGGGCAAGGTCAGTCTGATAGCAAGTAAAGCCAATGCGGGCAATAGTTTTCCGGTGCAGTTCACCGTCAATAACTTTTCAAACCATGCGCTTCGTGCGGGTATGTTTGGGAAAACCGAATTAAACGCGAAAAACTAAACAGGCATGAACATCACGGAAATCTCAATCAATCGCCCGTCGCTGATTATCGTATTATTCAGCATTTTTGCGTTGCTTGGTATCATCGGATTCAAAAACCTGAGTTACGAACTGATGCCTGATTTCAACCAGCAGGTTGTCGTTGTGCGCACGGGCTACCCGGGCGCCACGCCCGATGAAGTCGAAACCTCCGTTTCGCGAAAAATGGAGGACGCTTTATCTAATCTGGAAGGGGTAGACTATTTAGTCTCCAAGTCTTTACCCAATGCATCGGTCATCATTGCCAATCTGAATTACGGTACCGACCTCGACCAGGCCATGCAGGATGCCCAACGGTACATTGACAATATCCGCAAGGATTTGCCCGCTGATATTTTAAGCCCCGTAATGACCAAGGTACACCCAAATGACTTGCCGATTATGTCGGTGAGTGCTACCAGCAATTTGCCGGCCCCCGTTTTTTACCAAAAAATGAAGGACGAGTATTTGCCCCAAATTCAGCAACTGAAAGGCGTAGCGGAAATCACGATGCTGGGCGGCGAAGAGCGGGAAATACAAGTAAAGGTCAACCAGGAAAAACTGAAATACTACCGGATTTCCCTGCTTCAGGTAGTGGATGCCGTCAACCGCGCCGGTTTGGACCTGCCCGCCGGAAATGTGCAAACAGATACCGAAACCAATTCGGTGCGATTGGTGGGCAAGTTCAACACGCTCGACCAGTTGCGCAACGTGCAAATCGCTATGCCCTCGCCCAATAGTCCGGTCTACTTGAAAGACGTGGCGGAAGTAGTGGACGGTATTCGGGAAGTGAGTTCGGTGAGCCGGTTCAACGGTAAAAATGGGATTGGGCTTTTGCTTAAAAAACAAGGCGATGCCAATGCCGTGAATGTATCGAAAGCCGTGCGCAGCGTCTTTAAAACCATTGAAGAGCAAAATACCCGGCAGGGAGTCAAGTTTACTATTGCGGACGACAGCACCGACAACACCATTGCTGCGGTAGACAGCGTAGTTTTGGATTTGATTTTGGCGGTTATTCTGGTGTCGTTGGTGATGCTTTTGTTTTTGCATAGTTTCCGAAATTCGCTTATTGTATTGGTTGCGATTCCAACCTCTTTAGTCACGGCCTTTGCAGTCATGTGGATTCTGAATTACACGCTCAATCTGATGACGCTTTTGGCTATGTCGCTGATTATCGGAATCCTCGTAGACGATGCCGTGGTGGTACTGGAAAATATTCAGCGCCACCTCGACATGGGCAAAGAAAAACGGAAAGCTGCCTTTGATGGGCGCATGGAAATCGGATTTTCGGCATTGTCCATTACGCTGGTGGACGTTGTCGTATTTTTGCCGATTTTATTCCTGCAGGTGTTTGTAGCGGATATGTTGAAACAATTTTCGATCGTAGTCATCACGTCCACATTAACCAGTTTATTGGTCGGGTTTACGCTCACCCCGTGGCTCGCATCCCGCATTGGCAAAAAAGAAGACTTACAGCCGGTTAACCTTTTTAACCGCTTTTTGATTGGCTTTGAAAACGCATTACACCGTTTCATCGAATGGTATGGCAGGCAATTGGATTGGGTGCTGAGCCACAAATTGATTTTTTCAGCCATGGTGCTTTTGCTTTTTGCCATGACGCTGGGCGTGATGAAACAGGGCATCATCGGCAAGGAACTGATTTCCACAGGCGATCAGGGCAAGTTTCGTTTTGCTCTGGAGTTTGACAAAAGCGCTTCCCTCGAACGCAACGATGCCGTTTCAAAGGATATTGAGGCCTACATTTTGGCGCAACCCGAGGTGAAAACCCTGTTCAGCAACGTGGGCTGACCGGCTACGGGAATTGGTAGTTTGGGGGTTGGCGTATCTTATAAAACCGAATTTACGGTGCAGTTGAAAGACAAAAAAGAACTGCAAAATTTGAGAACGGAAGACTTCATGATACGCCTTCGGAGCGGTTTGCAAAAACAACATCCCGATATCCGTTTTTCCATGGCAACATTGGGTTTGGTGCCCCGTTCCGCGCCGGTGGAAATGACGTTGAGCGGCAGCGATCTCAACCTCGTCATGCAAACAGGCAAGATGCTTAAAGAGGTGGTACAGCGCGTTCCCGGAGCCGATAACGTGCAATTGTCGGTTGAGGAAGGCAGCCCGGAATACCAGATTTTGCCCGATAAAGACCGCATGCAGCGATTGGGGTTAAACACCGCATATATCGGGCAGAACCTGCGCGTCGCTTTTACCGGAAATGACGATGCCCGCTTGACGGAAAGCGGCACAGAGTACCCTATCCGGATTTGGCTGGCGGATTTTGACCGCCGTAATTTTGAAGATGTCAATCGGTTAAACATCCTCAATCCAATGGGAGTTCCTGTACAAGTGGCTCAGTTTGCAAAGGTCGCAAAAGACCGCACGCCTTCGTTGTTGGAGCGAAAAGACCGGCAGCCTGCCATTACCCTCACCGCCGACGCATTGGGCAGGCCTTCTGGAACAGTAGCCGATGAGGTGGTTGCCTATTTAAAGGAAAACCCGTTGCCCGAAGGCATAAATCTCGCCTGGGGCAGCGATATTAAGCGGCAGAATGATAGCTTTGGCGCATTGGGGAGCGTTTTGGCGATTTCCTTTTTGTTGATTTACCTGATTATGGTCGCTTTGTACGACAGTTTTGTGTATCCCTTCGTCGCGCTGTTCTCCATTCCCGTCGCGGCGATCGGGGCTTTTTTAGCGCTGAATCTATCCCTCAGCAACCTGAGCCTGTTCGCCCTGCTGGGTTTGATTATGCTCATGGGGTTAGTAACTAAAAATGCGATTTTGATTGTGGATTTCACCAACCAACTCAAAGCCGGAGGAATGCGATACCGGGAGGCATTGATAGAAGCGGGCAAGGAGCGGATGCGTCCGATTTTGATGACCACGGTTGCCATGGCTGTCGGGATGCTGCCGATTGCTTTGGGAAAAGGAACAGCCAGCGAATGGAAAAATGGATTGGCATGGGTCATCATCGGCGGCTTGCTTTCCTCCCTCATCTTGACCGTATTTTTGGTGCCAATGGCGTATTACCTGGCGGACAGGCTAAAGGAAAAAATTGCCGGAATACAGGATAAAAAGCTTGCCCAAGAATGATGCAGTGCCGGTTGCTACACTACCGGAGATTTTCGTTTTCCTGGCGCCCAGACCTTTCAGATTTCCGAAACCTGGAAGGTCTAGTTTTTACAATGTCCAGTAATGTAGCCGGTTGCTCACGATCCAGCTAAGGGGAGCGCTGGCGCTGTCCTGGTTGCGTACACATGACGCGAAGATGGGCCTGTTGAGGCAGGCTCTGAATGAAAATTTTCTCTAAATTTGGAGAAGAATCAGACACTTGCATTGCATTTAATTTCAGGACGAAAACAACTAAAGGAGCGCCTTTAAAATCCTCGAACAATCCGCGCCGGAAATCGAAAGGACCAATCCGTAGGGAAAAAGGAAATAAACCAGGATGTCAGGAAACCGAACAAATCCAAAACACATGAAATTATCCACCGCGCTTATTCACCGGCATAACATCAAAGATCCCAGCGGGGCGGTCATGTCGCCATTAATCATGGCGACTACCTTTGAGCGAAACGAAGACCAGCTCACCATGCCGCAGGGCTACCTCTATTCCCGCTACGACAACCCCAATAAAAATGCCCTTGAGCATAAAATAGCCGAAATGGAAGGCGGCGCAGCCTGTATCAGTTTTGCGTCCGGACTGGCGGCGGCAACGGCCATTTTCCAAAGTTTGAAGTCGGGCGACCATATTGTGATGGCCGATGATACCTACTTCTCGATGCGCACGATTGTCCATACGCTGTATGCCGGGTTCGGCCTGAGTTATACGCTGGCAGATTTTACCAATCCCGGCGATTTGAGGCAGGCGATCCAGCCGAATACCAAGCTGCTTTGGATGGAATCGCCCTCCAATCCTTCGATCAAAGTAACCGATATAAAAGCCATTGTGGAAATAGCCAGGGAACATGGTTGTATAACCGTGGCAGATAATACCTGGGCCACTCCGTTTTACACAAGGCCCCTGGATTTGGGTGTAGATATCGTGTTGCACTCCACGACGAAATATTTCGGAGGCCATAGCGATATTTTAGGCGGCGCGTTGGTTTTTAAAGAAAACAACGAAAAAACGGCATTCATTAAAAAAGTGCAGTGTTATGGGGGCGCTGTGCCTTCCCCATTTGATTGCTGGTTGTTGTGCCGCAGCCTGACCACCTTTACGGCAAGAATGGCCATTCACTCCGCCAATGCGATGAAATTGGCCAGGTTCCTGGAGAAAGAACCCAAAATAGAACGCGTTTTGTACCCTGGGCTGCCTTCTCATCCGCAACATGCCATTGCTTCCAGACAAATGAAAGGAGGATACGGCGGTATGCTGTCTGTTTTGGTGAAAGGCGGCAGAGAGAACGCCTTAAAATTGTGCTCCCTGTTGCAATTATTCACCCACGCCACCAGCCTGGGCGGCGTAGAGAGTTTAATTGAACATCGGAAATCTACTGAAGGGCCTGATTCGGCAACGCCCGATAATTTATTGAGGATATCGGTTGGCATCGAAGCTGCGGAGGATTTAATCAAGGACTTTAAACAGGCCTTGAAGCGGTTGTGAAAAGCAGACGGCCCTGGTTACCCGAACAAGCTGGATAAAAAAATTACTGCAAATGAACCGGAAAGAACGATCGGAACCAACAGACCCGGAATTGTTGGAAGAAGCAAAAAAAAGGAAAGCATCTTCCATCCTTCATGCCGGGTTAATAGGGTTTATGGTTGGCATCGTCATTTACAGCGCTGTTAAAAATACCTGGGGTTTGCTTACGCTAATTCCTTTGTATTTTATTTACAGGCTATTGAAAAAGCCGAAAAAATGAACCCTGAAAAAACTATTGAAAGAACGAAATCTGAAATAGGGCATGGCAGAGATTTGTAAAAACTGCAAAACAGAAATAACCCTAAATTACTGTCCAGGTTGTGGACATCCCAAATCGTTGAAAAAAATTGACGGCCAGTATATACTCCAGGAAATTCGTGGCTCGTTGAGCCTGGAAAAAGGGTTTCTGTTTACTATACGCGCATTGGTTGTCGATCCGGGGGGAAGCATAAAAGGTTTTATAGATGAAGATAGAAACCGACTGGTTAAACCAATAGTTTTCCTAATTGTAGCGTCGTTGGCTTATTCCATTTTGAACAACGTTTTTCAATTCGAAGATCATTATGTGACATTCTCAGACAAAAAAGGCTCCGCGACGCTTGCGATTTCCAAGTGGGTACAGGAAAATTATGGCTATGCAAATATTATAATGGCTTTGTTTATTGGAATTTGGGTAAAGTTGCTTTTCCGAAAACAGCTATTCAACTTTTTTGAAATTTTAATACTCCTTTGCTTTGTGATGGGCATGGGCATGTTGATTTATTCGGTGTTTGGCGTCGCTCAGGGATTGACGCATGTTTACTTGATGCAGGCGGCAGTAGTCGTTGGGTTTGTCTATACGACGTATGCCGTCGGGCAATTTTTTGATAAGCGAAACCCCATCAGCTATTTTAAAGCATTTATTGCCTATGTGATTGGAATGATCTCGTTTTCTCTGACAGCGATAGGAATAGGGATGATGATAGATTGGATCATGGGAAATTAGGAAAAAACAGCAGGCAACAAGTCTGCTGCTTCCTGCCCCGAAAGCGGTTCGACGCCGTCCTGGCGATAAAAAGTATACAACAACCCTGAATTCGTATTAACGGATAACTGCTCATTCGACGGACCTTTGCACTATACCTTTAAAGATCAAAAAAATGAGCAAAAAAGTAATTTTAATCACGGGCGCCAGTTCGGGGATGGGTAAAGAAACCGCAAAAGAACTTCTTCAGCAAGGGCACACCGTTTATTCTGTCGCAAGACGCATAGACCAAATGCAAGACCTTAAAGATTTGGGCGGATACCCAATTCAAATGGATGTAACCAAAGAAAGCGACATTCAACATGTGGTTGATACCATTCTCCAAAAAGAAGGAAAAATTGATGTACTTTGGAACAATGCAGGTTACGGACTGTATGGCGCTGTTGAAGACATTCCGGTGGAAGAAGCCAGACGGCAATTTGAGGTAAATGTATTTGGATTAGCAGCTATCACCCAAAAAGTAGTACCCTATATGCGCGAAGCAAATGCAGGTACCATTATCAACACGTCTTCAATGGGTGGCAAAATGTATACGCCTATGGGAGCTTGGTATCATGCCAGCAAACATGCCGTTGAAGGATTTAGCGATTGTTTAAGGTTGGAACTCAAACCGTTTAATATACATGTCGTTGTCCTGGAACCAGGAATTATTGTAACCGAGTTTGGCGATGTTATGCTGCAAAACCTGAACCAATTTTCTTCAACAGGTGCTTATGCCGCACTAACCAACAAACTGGTAGCTGCAACCAGGAAAATGTATGACCGCGGGCAAGGCTCAAAGGTGACCGTAGTTTCAAAAACGATAAGTAAAATTGTAAATTCGAAAAAACCTTCAACCAGGTACCGGGTTGGTCTTTGGGCAAAACCTATGGTTTGGATGAGGGTCTATTTGGGGGATAGATTATTTGATAAAATAGTTATGAGCCAGATATAATATGAAACCTATTATTCAGTTAAAAAGCATTTCTGACATTAACAACTTCGTTCGTTGTACAACGAAGCATCCTTTGGTTGCTGTTGTTGATTTTAGTAAAGTAGATGAACACCTAGCAGAAGGGACAAGGATCAGTGCCGACTTTTATTCCATCATGTTTAAAAATTATTGCACGAACCTTCTTCGGTATGGAAGGCAATCTTACGATTTTCAGGAAGGGAGTTTAATTTGCATTGCGCCAAAGCAAGTGCTGACGATGGACAATGAAATTGAAAAGAAGGATAATATGATGGGTTGGGGTTTGTTTTTTCACCCCGACCTGCTTCGAGGCACGTCCTTAGGGGACAAAATGACGGAGTACACGTTCTTTTCTTACGAAACTTCTGAAGCATTGCATTTGTCCGACAAGGAAAAGCAAACCTTGTACGATTGTGTTCAAAAAATTGAAACCGAATTACAAGAGAATATAGACAATCACAGCCAAAAACTAATTGTGACCAATATTGAGTTGTTGCTGAATTATTGCTTGAGGTATTATGGAAGGCAATTTATTACCCGGACAACCATCAATTCCAACACCGTTTCGAAAGTGGAGAAATTATTAAAAACCTACTTCCAAAAGGGCAAGGTAAAAGAAACGGGTTTGCCGACCGTGAAATATTTAGCAGAACAGGTGCACTTGTCGGCCAGTTACTTAAGCGACCTGTTGAAAAAAGAAACAGGTATGCATGCGCAAGAGCACATTCATTATTACCTGATTGAAGAAGCAAAAAACATTCTGCTGAATACCGACCATTCGGTAAGTGAAGTTGCTTATGCTTTAGGGTTTGAGTATCCCCAATATTTTAGCAAACTCTTCAAACAAAAGACGGGCCAGACACCCATAGAATATAGAAATTTAAACTAAAAAGGCCTGTGCGGGATACTAAAAAACAAGTATGCGCTTCATGTATAAAAAGTCCAATGCCCTTATGCTTCTTTTTTTGCTTTGCGCATGCTGCGCAAGCATAAAAGCCCAGGAAAAACGCTATTCGGAAAGGTATGCAGACACCTATAAAAACTATCTAAACGCTGCCTGCCCAATCAAAAAAGACAGCATCCAGCATTTCGTCTATTTTGCCCGCGACAGGGAATTAGCGCTCCATGTGCCGTACACAACATGGAGCATACAACCGGCGCCAACCTTGAAAAAAATAAAATTATGATAGAAATGAAAAGCCAAAAGCCCCTTTCGTCAAAAATGCTAACTTTTGTGTTTATCGCACTTCATCTTACTTCTTGCTATGGACAAGTAAATGAACAGGTAGAAAAGAAGGAAAACGCCCCCAAGAACCAAACACCTGCCTTGAAGCAAAATACCGTGTTTCCGCAAATTCACACCAATTTAAATGGAATGGTGCGCGAGTTCGTCCGGGCTATGTATCAAGATACAAAAGGGACCTATTGGTTTGGAACAAATGGAAATGGGATTATCCGCTACGATGGGCAAACACTTGAAACCGTTTCTGTCGAAGGAACCTCCCCATATTTGGCGGTTAGAGAAATCGTGGAAGATAAAGCAGGTAATGTATGGTTTGGAACTTCCGATGGACTTCTTAAATACGATGGAGCGAAGTTTACAACATTTTCAGAAAAAGAAGGATTGCAAAATGGAGAAATTTGGGGGTTAACCATTGATAAGAGCGGGCTAATTTGGGTTGGAACGATTGAAGGCGTTGGCCGTTTTGACGGAAAAAAGTTTATGCCTTTTTTGTTGCCGGATTCAATGGTCGCAAATCCGCAGCACATGCTGTCTGATCAATTGGTTTTTAAAATTATAGAAGACAAAAATGGAACCATTTGGCTTGTTACCGATGGAAATGGCATTTTCAAATACCATAAAGGGGAATTTACGCATTTAACCGATAAGAATGGACTTACGGACAATAATGCTGCGGATATCCTGGAGGACAAGCATGGAAATATTTGGATTGGAACATTTTATGGAGGCGTAAGTAAATTTGATGGCAAGACGTATACCAATTTTACCAAAGAGGGAGCAATTGAAGGGGTAGAAATAGGAAATTTATTTGAAGATAGCAAAGGCAATATTTGGTTTTCGGTTGAAAACAAAGGGGTGTACCGATATGACGGGACAAATTTCACCCAATTCACCACCGAAAACGGATTAACTACCAACGGGGTCCAAAGTATTTTCGAGGATAACAAACAGCAGGTTTGGTTTGGCACATGGCAAGGAATAAGCCTTTATGATGGGGAGAAATTCATGAATGCAATTGAAAAAGAACCCTGGGTGAAATAAAAACAGTGGACTTTTTCAAAAAAATGGTATGGCAACCATCTGAACCCAGAGTGGACAAAGTGGACTGTTGAAGACGCCAAACGAATTTTCAGGGAGTTTGAACTTGGAGGTGAGATTTGGAACCTGGACGATTCAAAGGAAAGATTTTGATCATGAAAGAAGGGTTTTCCGTTGGCCGTTTGCGCGGGGACGACGAAAAACGGGTAGCCAGCATACGGATGGCGTAGGGGTGATCGCAGGGGCCCATGAACGGGTGGAGGGAGCGCAGCGTTCCCCATTCAACCTCCGGGGTAATTTTTTGCCCTTCCGGGCGTTAAGAAACCAAGAGTAACCCCTTTATTCTCCCAAAACCCTTCTCCTGTATGCGCACTAAATGGATTATGCTGCTGCTATGTTCCGCTCTTCTATTCCGTCCATCCTGGGCTCAGCTTCCGCAGGGGATAGACACCGTTTGTTTAAAGGCGGGCGGGCATGCGATCGCTTCTGCCACGTCGGACGATTATTCGGACCTGGCGTTTTTGAAACGGATACTGAACGACAAAAAAGTCGTACTCCTCGGGGAGAGCTCCCACGGCATCGGCGAGTATTATTCGCTGAAGTCGAGGCTGGTGAAATTCCTGCATGCGGAATGCGGTTTTGAGGTGCTGGCCATCGAGAGCGGAATCGGAGATGTGTACCTGGAGTACCGAAAGGTTGACACCATCTCCGCCGTGGCGCTTCGAAACAACACTGTGTTTGGCAACTTCCAATGCGCGGAGATCAACCCGCTGTTTGAGTACATCAAAGCGACGGCGGCCAGCCCTGATCCGCTGCGGTACTGTGGGTTCGACTCCCAGAATTTCGGCGCTTCCCTGAACCTGGTCTGGGAGTTGCTGAGGCAGTACGCCCCCCTGGAGGCCGATAGCGTGATGAACGCGATCGGGAAGTATTACCAAATCCCGTCTCTGTTGTGGCAGCCCGACCGGGCGCCTTTGTTCCGGCTCGCGGACACGATCCAAACAGCGGTTTCTTTTGCCCTGAACGCCGTTCGGACCAACCGGGCGCCGATCCAGGCGGAGCGCAGCCTGACGGATACCGGCTTCGCCTTTGTCGAGCGGGCGCTGATCAACCTACGGGAAAGCGTGTCTCTGGATTGGAACACCGAAGATCCCTCGGCCCGGCGCGACAGCCTGATGGCCGACAACCTGTCCTGGCTCATGCAGAAAATCTATCCCGGGAAAAAACTGATCATCTGGGCCCACAACGGCCATATCGGCAAAACCAGCCCGGAGGGGAACCCGTTCAAATGGATGGGCCAGTACGTCCAGGAAACGTTTAAAGACTCCGCCTTCCATATCGGGCTGTTCGCCCGTGAGGGCGAAACCTACGAGTGGTGGACGAAAACCAACAAGCCCTTTTTAAATGATCAGCCAAACGACATCGAAACGCTCGCAGGCGTGTACCCCATCACCTTTTTGGACCTGACGCCCCGCCCCAACGCGTGCGCATGGCTGTCGGCCCCGGTGCACGGCTACGAAGTCGAAAACGGAGGGCGGATTCGCTTCCTGCCCCGAAAGCGGTTCGACGCCGTCGTGGTGATGCGCAAGGTGGGGCTACCGGCGTATAAGTAACCCGCATCGGAGATTCGAAAGACCGGGACCTGGGGTTTTCCGGCAATTTTTTCTTTCCTATACGCCACAGCGGAAGGTTTGCTCATCTTTTCAGTAAGCAAGCGAAAGAGGCGCCATTGTCCTATGCTCAAACTATTCCGGACAATCAGGCAGTGCCCAATATCGCCTGCTGAAGGAAGCGCCTTTTAATAGGAATAAAGATGAAAAACCGAATCTACATCCCCTTCTGTATTGCCGTTTTCTCCCTGTTTATCACCAAATGCGCCGCTTGTTCTTGCGAGTCCTCTTTTGTTTTCCTCGACGGGTTGAACCATCATGGGATTGTAGCGCATGTGGAAATTTTGAAACATATGCCATTGCCTGTGGAAGACATTAGGTATGGAATGAGGTTGGCAATCGAGCGCTCCTACGTCAAAAAAGGGAATATTCCGCCGCCGCCTCCACCCCCATTTCGGTTTCACAGTATCACCTGGCTGAAAGTGCTGCGCTGGTTCCACGAACCAGGTACTTGCGACACGATTCTTTTCCTGAACGGATACGGCAGCGAATGCATAGCAGATATCTCCAGGAGAAAAATTGGGCAGGAATTTATTGCTAACATAAGCCCCAGTGTGCTCAGTTTTTCGATGGTCGATGATTCCATCCGATCCGAAAAATTGGCGGATCTTATTTCCGCCATCTCGGGCTTCCCGATGGCGGAGTCTCATATATGCAAGTGTTGGGACCTTGCCGTAGATGGGAGCCGGGTGGTCGGGCCCATTACCAAAAATACATTGGTCAGGACCCTTCAAAAAATACGAACACTACACGAAACCAATGCCCACAGAGCAGACAGGCTTTGGGAAAAACGCATTCTAATTTATCGAAATTTGGAGCAAACCAATCCTGAAAAGGCAGCCCGGCTTCAGCAACGGCGGGGCCCTCAAGAATTTAGCTACGACCGCGTGGCGCGGTTGATCCGCAGAATGAGGCATCAATCGCTTAAAAACGCTTCTTAAGCGCTACCCGCCGCAAAGGAGTTCGGGTAAATCCCATGCCCCTGCGCCTCAACGCTTGTTTTTTCCCCTCCTTTCCCGTAGATTTAGGGCTACTAAAAGAGGCTATGCGCAAGCAATCGCTACCGCATAGCCTCCATGTATCTAAACGCTAAACCGCCCCAACTGATGGATACTAAGCATCCTTACACCTGTTTGTTTGCGCTCGCCGGGTCCTCTGGCGGGAGAGGTGTTTTTTCAATTTTTTTGGCGAGAAAAAGGGAACTGGGGAGTGGCGCCAGTTCAATGCTGGGGGGCTGTAGCCGATTTACCCGATGGTATTCAGGTTGTATGATTACTAATTATAAAATTTACTAAAAAATGATGGACTTCTTTCCTTACATTTCGATTCTGATGATTATTGTCTATCTGGCGATAATAATAGGTTTGTTTTATTTGATTTATACATGGGCGAATACCATAATTTCCTTAAAACGAGAGCATAATGACTTGTTGAGAGAAATAATTAAAAAATTGGAGAATAAATAAAAACAGCCCACCTCCTTACGCTGTACGGCATCTATAGACTTGTTGCGACGGGTCAGCGTGGTGGTAAAAATGAACTATTTTCCGTCCGCACGAAGGCTTTTTGAGGGAGCATAGCCGAGCTACGTGACCGAAAAAAGGCATAGTGTGGGCGGAAAAGAGCCATTTTAAACCCGCGATGATCCCGTCGCAACAAGTCTTATCGTTTTTGCCCCCGGATCGAAGCGTTTGGGGGCAAGAGTGGTGTGGAGTAACGGGCAGCGGGTGTTGCGTTCCGGCAGAAGGCCTCCTGATATCATGTCTGTAAATTTGAAGTACGAGTTCGAATTTACAGACATGACATGGAAAAGATCGGATTGGGGCGCTTTCCGCTGGGCGGTTGGCCTTTGGGAAGAAGCCACAGGCAATCATCCCGGCAACGAATGGCTGGAAACCAAATACCCGGCATACTCCGGAATTCGCGTGCCCAGATAGTAGGGGAGATTCATCAGGAAGAAAGGTTTTCCGTTGGCCGTTTGCGCGGGGACGACGGAAAAGCGGTTGGCCAGCATACGGATGGCGTAGGGGTGATCGCAGGCGTCCATAAACTGGTGGAGGGAGCGCAGCGTTCCCGATTATTTCCCGACTTGCCGCGCCCCGCGTATGATCAGCGGTTTTCGATCGGGTTTGTGCATCCAGTTCAGCAGGCGGCGGTACGCTTTTCGTTCAAACTGCAAATAACCATGTAATAAATAAAGGGCAATTTATAACAGGTCTTGTAACAAATGCAGGGCAATTTGTGTAAACCGGGTGCTAAATTAGCATCCGCCGGGGGCTTTGGCGGGGGTGAGGGGGTTTTCTGAGACTTTTTTGGGGGAAGAGCGGGCCAGATTTGGAGAGGGCGAGGCGTGTCTTCCCAATTTTGGTGTTATCCGCAGAAAAAAGGCTGGGACAAGATCAGAAGGTTGCTGGACGACTTGCCGCTTTGTGGGGATCGGGCTATATTGAAGGTGCAAACTTACGTCGTTTCGGGTTTTACTTCGGTGGGTTTCGTCAATACCATAGGTAGCCGTCATTGCAGAGCGACACAGTAAACAATAAAATAGCAACAATGAAAGAAACAGACAAACATAATGAACGAATTGCAAAAATGACTTTTGCTTCCGTTTTCCCTCATTACATTACAAAAGTTGAAAGCAAGGGCCGAACAAAGGACGAATTGTATCAAGTTATAGAATGGTTGACAGGTTTTGACCAAAGCAAACTTCAAGAGCTAATTGACGAAAAAGTAACTTTTGAAACTTTTTTTGAAAGAGCAACATTAAACCCGAATGCTGAACTTATAACAGGCTTAATCTGCGGGTATAGAATTGAAGAAATTCAAAATCCATTAACTAAAAAAGCGAGATATTTGGACAAAATAATTGACGAATTAGCAAAAGGCAAGAAAATAGAAAAAATTTTAAGACAATAAGTCTAATATTTAAATATGAGAATATGAATTTTTTAAAGTTAGTACCAAGTGTGTTCTATACCGAAATTGCAGAAGGACTTAAATTATTTGTCGATTGTTTGAAATTTACAATTGAACACAAAGATTTAACCGCATCACAACCGTATTGTGTATTAGGTAAGGATGGAATAAGAATTATGGTATTTCAAGACGAACAATTAGCTAAAGCGCATTACCCAGAGTTAAGGCTTGAAACAAATAATATTGAAGAAGTATTTGCCGTTGTATCGGCTTCTCATCCTCATCTACTTCATCCCAATCTTAACAAGGTTACCAAAAGACCTTGGGGAGCAAAAGAATTCGCAATTTTAGATAATCAAGTAGGAATTAGATTTCAACAATGGTAAAAAATATTGTCAGTGCAATAAATAACGAACCGTATACAATGTATATGCGATAATGCTCCCTGTCGGTCGCACTACGCATATACGCACCTTTACCAACCCCAACCCATAAAACCACGACCACTGCCGCTTTTTGAATGGGATGAGAAAAAGAATAAGGCGAACGGGAAGAAACACGGAGGCGTTGAACTCCTGAAAGAGGGGAAAAACGCTGGAAGGAGCCGCCATTGATTTCAGGGAGGCAAAAGCCGAGGCTTTGCCCCCCTTTTTGCCTCCTGCTGCCTTTTTGAGCCCATATTCCCTTTGACTTTTTGCCCTTTTTTCCCTATCTTAGGGAAGCAAAACCGAAAGGCTAAGCGCGTTGGTTTTTTCATATACTAAACCACAACCGATGTCGCGCTGCTACGTGTCCTTCGCATCTTGTTCTCGTCCGCCGGGGTCTTTGGCGGGAGTGAGGGGGTTTTCTGAGACTTTTTTGAGGGAAGAGCGGGCCAGATTTGGATAGGGTGAGGTGTGTCTGCTCATTTGGGGTGTTTGGGCGGAGAAAACAGGGAGATATGAAAAATAGCCGCAATTTGGGAGAGACGAGGTAATGGGGAAATATTGCAGAGGTACTTATTCGGAGTTTCGGGCACACAAGCGTTCTCATCAACTAACCATTAAAACAGATTATTATGAGCTCAATTTCAAGAATAATATTTAAAAATGTAGCCCTCCTTTTTTTTCTGGTAAATATTATTCAGGTTCAGGGTCAAACACCTGAAATGCCTGGATGGGCTAGTCAGACCCCTTTGCCAATGTCAAAGTCGAAGTGTTTTGAAACGGCCCAAAACGCATTGAAATCAGTTGGTATTACAAATTTATTATCGTTAGACAACTGGAGTGTAAGTGGAACAAATTATAATGTCCGAGCCGGAATATCTTGCGTTTCTTGTGGAAATGGAGTTCATGTTTCCATTGCGGTTGCAACTACTCATGCCTATCCAGAGGCTAATTCTCTTCGTGACAGATTAAGGGATTATATGCTCAATAGTGTGGGTGCTAATTCTCAGGGGGAAACTTTACCAGAAACATCTTTTAATTACACCACCACTTTGGGGAGTTTGACCTTAATGATAAATGGGAATAAAATTACGGGGACATATGAATCAGGGCGAGGCACTCTTCAGGGCACATTAAGAGGCAGTATTTTAGAGGGTACATGGTCTAACTCATATTCCAATAAACAAGGAACATTTTTATTTACATTTGAAGGTGTTCTGGGCGAAGGCTCCACATTTACAGGTAAGTGGGGATACAATGACGAACCGAGAACAAGGAATTGGTCTGGAAGTGAAATCAAAAAATAGAATCAAAATAAAGAAAACAAAAGGAATCAAAAGATCCATTTCGTCCAGCATTATTTCTGCAGGGCAAGCGAGATCTTGAGAACAGTTTATCAAAACAGGCTGACAGTGAAAGTAAAAATTACGGATCACGAAGTTCGGCAGTGGATGAAAGAGCACAATGACAAAATTGGGCAAATATTGGGGAATTTCATTGTAGACATCTACAAGGCAAACCAGATCATCAAGGGATAAATGCCCTAGACCAAT
>CAUJEY010000192.1 GCA_963169325.1 Bacteroidota bacterium | reverse complement strand
ATCAGGAAGAAAAACAGGGAAATATAAATTCGGAAATACATGCGCGTCGGGCAGTGTTGAACTTGGGGTTTCGGAATTTTAGTGCATAAAGATAAAGTTATCGGACAATTTAACGCTTCTATTCCAATGGTTATTAACCTTTGCGGTTGAAAAGCGATTTTGACCACATGCACTACGAAAACACCCTGGCATTTGCCCACGACTTAGACCAACAGGACCAGCTTCGCCACTACCGCGACCAGTTTTTATTCCCCCAGCACCAAGGGAAGGCCGTCCTCTATTTTTGCGGCAACTCGCTCGGCCTCCAGCCTAAATCCGTGCGTCCCGCCCTGCTCGCCGAACTCGATCAGTGGGAAACCCACGGCGTGGAAGGCCATTTCCGCGGCGAATTGCCCTGGATGCACTACCACAAATATTTGACCCAACAATCTGCCCGTTTGGTAGGCGCTCTGCCCCACGAAGTAGTGGTGATGAACACCCTGACCGTGAACCTGCACCTCATGATGGTGTCTTTCTACCGGCCCACCCGCGAACGTTACAAAATCGTGATGGAAGCCGGCGCTTTCCCCAGCGACCAGTACGCTATGGAAAGCCAGGTGCGCTGGCATGGGTTCGACCCGGCGGATGCGATTGTGGAAGTAGCCCCGCATGCAACCCCACCCCGACCCTCCCCTAAAAGGGAGGGAGACGTAGAGGGCGCCGCCCTTTTAGGGGAGGGTTCACCAAAGGAAGAATTGGAAGTTTCCAACCATATTCTCCAAACCAATGACATCCTCGAAGCCATCGAACGCGAAGGGGATAAAGTTGCCCTCGTGATTTTCGGCGGCGTCAACTACTATACCGGCCAGTTTTACGACCTGCCGGCCATCGCTGCCGCCGCCCATCGTGTAGGGGCCTACGCCGGTTTCGACCTGGCGCATGCCGCCGGCAACCTGCCCCTGCACCTGCACGACTGGGATGCCGACTTTGCCGTGTGGTGCAGCTACAAATACCTCAATGCCGGTCCCGGCGGCCCCTCGGGCGCCTTCGTACACGAACGCCATGGGAGTAATCCCGATTTACCGCGTTTCGCCGGCTGGTGGGGACACGATGAAAAGGATCGTTTTAAAATGCGCAAAGGCTTCAAGCCCATGCCCGGCGCCGAAGGATGGCAACTCAGCAATGCTCAAATTTTCAGTTTCGCCGCCCATAAAGCCGGCCTCGATATTTTTGATGCTGCCGGCATGGAAGCCCTGCGCGAAAAAAGCCTGAAACTGACCGGGTATCTGGAATTTATCCTCGATGAAGTTAACCGGGGCAAAAACCGGTTCCAAATCATCACACCCCGCGATCCGCAGGCGCGCGGCTGTCAGATTTCGGTGCTGACCGACGAGCATGGCAAAGCATTGTACGATTTCCTGTCGGAAAACGGCGTAGTGGCCGATTGGCGCGAACCGAATGTGATCCGCCTGGCGCCCGTGCCACTATACAATTCGTTTGAGGATATATGGCGCCTGGGTCAACTTCTGTTATAATGTGGGGCGAATTTTTAATTCGCCCGATCTACAGCCGTATAAAAACCACTCGTAGATCGGGCGAATTAAAAATTCGCCCCACATCACATCACATCACTGCCATACAAACTTCACAACCTCTACCGCTCCATCATCACCTTCCCACCGCAGCCAGTAGAGGCCGGGCTGCAAGGCGTTTCGCCGGATTTCCGTCGATTGACCACCTGCTTTCCCAGTCCACATGATCCGCCCCAGGGCATCGAACAGTGTAAACGTCCCACTTTGACTTTTTTCCTGTTTAAAAACGGCAAAAACAGAACCCTCGGCGGGGTTTGGATAAAGATCAAAACCAGACGAAGCATAGGTAGGTGGGTTATTAATGCTGACGGTAGGTAAGAAATCACGTCCCACGGTATGGTACACCGTATTGGTAATTACCGGTTCGTTGAAATCGAAGTAGATACCGGCGCGGTTTTCAATCAGGGTTCCATCGGGCAGGCCGGGGAGTTGTTTTATCCGAAATTGGACGAAGCCGTGAGAAGCAGGTTCATTCACGTTACTATCCGGGAGTGCGATAGGCGCAAACCGGAAAGCCAGCACGCGGGAATCGAGTAAGTCCCAGGTATAGGCATGGCTCGCCGCGCCTGTGCGGAGCGTAGTCGGGTCGAGCCAGGCCGACAGCGTATCCAAAATGACCACAGTAAAAGCCGTATCGGTACCGGTATTTTGAAAACGAATCAGGTAATCCACCCAGGAATCTGGCGCGACCAGGTGTTGCGATCCAACTCCTGCAGGGAATGCCTGCTTGTCGTTGGGATCGAAGGACCCTTGCACTTCCCGGCAATAAATCTGGTAATTTGAAGGCCCGCTGACATTGGGAAAGCCCAGGATATGCTGAAAAGAATTGCTGCCGTTGCAGCCTTCCAATGCAATGGAAGGGTCGGAAGCGCCCGGGGCGTTCGGTTCCTGCATGGCAATGAGCCGGTAGGTATCGCCGGCAGCCGCTACCCATTCCACATGCTCGGCGCCGGGCGCCAGGGCCGGAAGTTCGCCGGAACGGGTAATCACATGATCTTCGATGACGATAAAATCAAGCCCTTGCGTCGTCGGCCCCTCCCCTATATTTTTCAGGTAAAATGCAACACTGTCGCCCGTGCAGTAGCCCGACAATTGTAGCACGCCGCCGGACCAGCCGGGCGCCGGCACACAAATCGTATCGGGATAAATCCGGGCCTCCACACACAGGGTTTGTTCCAGTTCAACACTATCGCAATTGGGCACCACCGTAAAAGTAAACTGGTCGCAATCGCCCATCAGTACCGAGTCTAAAGGAAAACGCAGGGTGTCGCCCAACACTTCAACCGGTATGGACGCATCCGTAAAATCGAGGTACGGTGGTAATAAAATATCGACCCGTGCATTTTCGGCGGCGGCACTCCCCAGGTTGCAATAACGTACAGTGTAAATATTGGGGAAACAGCGCCGCAAGAAAGGCGTACCGATATCCACCCGCATCACCGGACAGTCCGCCAAGGCGTCTATGCTTTGATCAATATTCAGGGCAAAATCCGTTGAATCAGGCATGACGGCGGTAAGCGGACCGTTGCATTGCTCCCAGATATTAGCCGTGGGTATTACTGTTAACGTAAACGGTCCGGCATCCACCTGCGGAAAAAGGTAGGTTCCGGAGTCACTGGTAGTGGTCAAAAATGAAAAGTTACCCTGGTCAATTTGAACCAGGTATAGTGCAGCGCCGGTTTCGGCAGCATCCGGTTCGCAGTCGTCGTCCGCATCGAAGGATATTTTTCCGGCTATCCGTTGATCGAAGAGAATCCCGTTGGCGTCAGTACGTATCCAGCATTTCTGGTTTCCTAAAATGGGGTGTTCCCACCCGCCGATCCACACGAGGCTGCCATCGGCTTCTTCCTTACCGCGGCTGAACCCAATTCCGTTGCGTATAAAAGTATAATCGCGTTTCCAGAGCAAAACGCCGTCGCTCGTCCATTTTTGCAAAAAAGTGCTTTCCGTTCCAGTCAGCCAATTCCAAATGTTCACCTGTGCAACGATCCCGCCATCGGAGGTTACCAATGGGTTACCTAAAAAACCATTGGTAAATGTCTGCGCGGAATCAACCAGCGAGGTTTTAAATACAAGCAACCCGGCAGAATCCAATACGATCATGGAATCCAATACGGAAACAAACAAACGGTTTGCCTGCGCCAAAGTCAGTCTAGCATCGGGCGTATAGTCCTTTTTCCAGAGCAGTTGTCCGCTTGTATCAATTTTCCAGATGCCGTAATTGTATGTACCTGAACCGGGTTCAGCAAGTACATGAATATAACAAGCATTGTCGATCTCCGACGTCACTGCGGAAAAATCCTGGAGGTATACCACCAGATGCGGGTATTCCTGTTCGACCAACAAATTGCCCGAAGCATCCAGTCGGCGGTAAACCAGATTTCCTTCGTCTCCCGGAGGCCCGGGCCGGTTAACCGTAGAAAAAACGATGAGCGCTCCGTTTGCGCCTTCAACTATGCGGGCGGGATCTTCCCCTGTGGCGCCGGATGATTGGACAACTGTTTGCCAGACCGTCGAATTGTCGGTTCCAATTTTTTCAATACGAAACGTGGTATCCGTCAGCCGGTAGGCCCGGATCAGCGCGCCGCTTCGTAAAGACAAAATTTTGCCCGATGCCGCTTTGACTTTCAGGTTAATATGCGTTGACGACGTTATATTACCGTTCGAATCAAATTGGGCGCGGGTGAAGTCGTGTTGAACCGAATCGTTTTGAGCAGTTAAAGAATAGTCAAAAAACGAAGCTTCCAGGTTGCCGTTGGGCAATTTCCACAAGTCGTGTAGATTTTCCTTCGTCGGTATATCCGTGAGTAGCCGGATGCTCCCCTGGCCGGGTAACAGGGAAAGCGAAAAACACCAGATTGATAAAAGGAGTACCCCGGGCCGCAAAAAGCGGCAAATCCTTGCGCGAGTTTTAGTTGTGTTATACATGTTCAGTAGATTTTGAATGCAAAACTGCCGCAAGTTTTGGGATACAACAATGACAAAAAAGCAGGATTACAGAAATTACAAAATGAGGTATTTTTATAATTTTTTAGAAAAAAAGATACTTTAGCGACTAAAAATGATTTTTTTATATTAAAAATACGATCAAAATTTTATAATTACTGAAAATGGAAAGCTCTTTTTTAATCCAAATTTTGCGAACATTGTCGGCTGCCGAACTGATTGCGCTGCGCAAATGGCTGCATTCGCCGGTTCACAACCTGCGAAACGACGTAGCCGAACTGATGGACCTGTTGATAAAAGCCTTGCGAAACGGCGGCGGCCTGCCTGCCAAACAGGATTTATACCGGCAATTGTTTCCCGACAAACCATACGATAACCGGGAATTCAATTTAATCATCACTTACCTGACCCGGCAAACCGAACAATTCCTGGCCTTTCGCGAATGGCAGCAGGACGAAGCCCAACAAAAACTATATGTCTGTCGCGCCCTGCACAAGCGCGGCCTGAATCAACTGGTGGAACGCGACCTGCAGGCGCTCGAACAAAAACACCACACGGGGCCGCACCGCCACGGCGAATTTTTTCTTTTTGAATACCGCCTGCACGGCGAAAAATTTGCAGTGCAAAACCGGCAACAGCGCAAAAACCTGGAACAAATGGCCAATGGTGTGCGTGGCGCCATTCAATCGGTGAGTACCTTTTTTCTCGTCGAATACCTGCGTTGGTTGTGTACCGCCGAATCCTTGCGGTCGCAGGCGCCGTCGGCAATGGCCGGTGCCCTGCCAATGACCGATGCTGTGCTGGCGTATGTCGCACAATTGCCGGCGGAAACCAATCCGACACCGGTGGTGATGTACCATTGTTATCTTGCACTGACGAATCCGGAAGATGAGGCAAATTATCTGCGCCTCAAGGAACTCATCGGCCGCTATGGCCGCTTATTTCCGCCGACCGAATGCCGCGACCTGTACATGATCGCGATCAATTTTTGCATCCGCCGGCACAATCGCGGCGACCGGCACTACACCCGCGAAGCATTTGATTGGTACCGGGAAGCCTTGAGCGATAACTTGTTACTTGAAAACGGCGTCTTGCCGCACAGCACCTACACCAATATCCATAACCTCGCCCACCTCAATGGCGAACAAACCTGGGCCCGCGAATTTCTGGACCGTTATGCCCCTTCCCTGCCGGCCGATACCCGTGATAATATTTACCGGTACAACCTGGCCACCTATCATTTTCGGCAGGGGCAATACGACCAGGTACTCGAATTGTTGCAGCACACCGACTTCCCCGACCTGTTCATGCACCTCGACGCCCGAAAAATGTTGCTGCGAGCCTACTTCGAACGGGGAGAATGGCTGGCGCTCGCTTCCCTGCTCGACAGTTTTTCCGTGTTTTTACGCCGCCAAAAACGAAGCGGCTATCATTTGGAGAACTACCGGAATCTGGTGCATTTCGTACGCCAGTTGTTGAAACGGGGACAAAATGCCGGCCTGGCAGAAATGATCCGTAATACCCCGGCCGTAGCCGAGCGGGATTGGCTACTGAGCAAGGTTTGAGTATCAAAACTCCAGCCGCCAACTCAAATTCGGCACAAAACGAATTTTCCCTTTTGCTCCTATGGCCTATATTTGGCTCTTGACCGCATGTTTTAAAACGAAAGCGTATATTTGTAAAAAATATCTCATGATCTGTTCCGCATTCCAATACAGCAATCATGCCCTTGCTCAAATGTTTCGCCGGGGTATTACGGCTGATGAGGTAGAAGCAGTTATTATCGAAGGAGAAAAAATAAATGATTACCCCTATGATAAACCTTACGCTAGTAGTCTGGTTTTACATTTTGTGAACGGTAGGCCAATTCACGTTGTTGTAAGTCAGGATGATACTATGGGAATATGTTATATTATCACGGCTTATCTGCCAGATACAACTATGTGGAGTCCAGACTTCAAAACTAAAATTTAAGTTTATGCAGAATTGTCCAATTTGTAAGCATGGAGAACTAAAGCCCGGGTTGGTTACTGTTACGCTCGAGCGCAACGCCTCCATTATTTTAATAAAAAATGTACCTGCCTCAGTTTGTGACAACTGCGCCTCCTATTATTTAGATGCCGAAACCACCCGGACTGTGCTCAAAAAAGCAGAAAACTCTGTTCAAAATGGAGCAGAATTAGAGGTATTGCAGATGCAAGCCGCCTGATCAAAACTCCAGCCGCCAACTCAAATTCGGCACCAGGCCCAATTGTTCCTTCGTCTCCACGCTTCCCGTATACGGATCATAATACTGGTAGGCCACATTTTTCCGGATCGCCACATTTTGAAAATCCATCGCAAAGGTGCTGTTGCGCCGCCCGCCGATATTGCGCCGCCAGTACACCCGCAGGTCGAGGCGGATAAAGTCCTGTTGTTGAACAGCATAGCCTTCGGATAGATCGTACACCGTGGTTTGCGCGGCAGCGGACGCAGCGGTATCTACCGGGGCAGAGCGCTGCCCGCCTGCCCAGGTGATACGGCCGTTGACGCCGAAGGCGCGCATTTTATCCGGCCAGCTGTCGCGTTGCCATTCCTTGCCTGCGGTCAGGTTGGCGATATGGCTCAGGTTCCAGCGGGAGGCGCGCCAAACGCCGTCGCTGCCCTGGTAGCGGGCGTCGAACAGCGTTACATTAGCAAGCAAAAACAAGCCGCGGTCGAGGTAACGTTCAGCGGAGAGTTCGACACCTTTGTTTTCGCCGGCGCCGCTTGCCGACAAAGATGGAAGCGATTGTATTTCACTGATATTCACAACAGAAAAAGCATCCCTGGTGATGGCCGACACCGGCACATGGTAGAGCCGCTGATAAAAAAGTTCCGATTTGAACAGCCAGTATTCGCCGCTTTGCCAACTGTAGCGCAGGCTCGCCTGTTGCGAACGGGTAAGGCCCAGGTCGCGATTGGGGTACGGAAGATTGGATTGCGGCGCGCGGTCGGCGTAAACCCAAAGGGGTGCGAGCTGGCTTTGCAGACCCCAGCCCAGTGCCAGGCTGCTTTTTTTGCCGAAACGCCGCGTAAGGAGCAACCGGGGTTCCGCACTGGCATCCCCGGCGTGTCGCTCGCCCCGGGTATTGAAAAACACGGCATGCATGCCCAGCCGTACCGAGGTTTGCCCCTGGCGGCTCGTCCATTCCCAGGAAGCCCAGGGTTGGAGCAGCCAGGCGGGCAAATCGCCGTCAAACACGGCAATTGAATTTCGGGCAGCCCCGCCGGTAAAATTCAACTGTTGGCCATTTAGCCCGGCTTGCAAGCGGTTTTGCTCATTCAGTTTCCGGAAAAAAGTAGCGGAAACCCCAATCCGGCTTTCGTCGCTGTCGTCTGATTCACGAATGCCGGCGCCGGTAGTCAGGCGTTCATTCGATTGGCCGGAGGACACGACCGAAATTTTCCACCAGGCATTGCGCCCGATTGGTGCCCAGTGCGAAACACCGGCGATGAGGGTCCTGGATTTGAATTCAATATTGAACAAATCTTTATATACCGCTACGTCGGCGCTGTCTGCCGGTGGGGTAAAAATATTTTCACTTAATCCGCCTGCGCCAAAAACAGACCAGTGCCCGCCTCTTTTGCCGGCAAAATCCATTTTGAAAGAAAAATCCTGGAAACTGATCTTTTCCCCGCCAAAGGAAATGCCCATTTGCCCAAGCAGGCCCACCGTGGAGTATCGATAGTTGGCCAAATAAGAATGCCTGCGTTTTTTGTCCAACGGGCCTTCGGCAGCCAGGTCGATCCCAATGAGACCGGCCTGAACGGTAAATTCAGCGTGGTCGCGGTTGCCGCGCCGCCAGGACATGTCCATGATGCCGCCCAAGGCATCGCCGTAGCCGGCCGGGAAAGCGCCGGTGAGCAGCGAGGAATTGTCGAGCAATTGGGCCGAAAACATCAGCACCCCCCCGCTGGAGGTGGTGGGCCGGTCGCCGAGTGTGCCGGCATTAGGCAGGTGGTTGGGGTTCACCACATCCACGCCTTCGAGTCGCCAGCGCGCGCTGGCCGGGCCGTTGCCGCGAATGGTCAGGCCGTTGGCCTGGTCGTCGGTATTGGCTACCCCGGGATAGGCAAGGGCCAGCCGGGCGGGGTCGAAAAAAGTGGCCGGAAAACGATCCGTTTGTTCACGGGTGAGTGGTATTTCGCCCAGCGGCTGCAGCGTGCGCCGGTCGGGCGCCGCGGCTTTGATGGTCACATCGGGCAAGGGGGTGGAAGACTGGCGCATGGCCAGATCCAACACTTTTTCCTTGCCGGACACGATCCGGATTTCCCGGACGAGCAGCGGCTCATAACCTTCCAGAAGGAAAAAACACTCATAATATCCGGGTCGAAGCGCATCGGTGAAAAACTCACCGGTTGCGTCCGTAGTAATGGCTAATTCGTTGATTTCGGGCGTAGTGCCCAGGCTGATACTGACGCCGGCCAGGGGCGAGCCGGTGTCGGCATCGCGTACGCTTCCGCGCAGCCGCTGCGCATCGCTGCTGCGGGCAAAGGCCAGCAAGCCAACGAACAACAAGTATTTGTATAAATTCATGGTGGAAATTTCCGATTTTGCCGGCAAAATTAGTTGCCGGGACAAGTTCAAACGGACAAAATACAAAAAAGCGATAACCTTTCTTGTTGAAATTACCGGAAAATGCCTTTTCACCGAAACTTAAACATACCAAAGCAAACATTCCTGACTTATGGACCTGACCAGTTTATTCCTGCCCATCGTGATCGTGATCGTTTTTTTAAGTCTTGTTACGGTTCCCCAGGGCACTGTAGCGGTTACCACCATTTTTGGCAAATACCAGCGTACCCTTGCCCCGGGCCTGAATTTCCGCATACCGCTGATCGAATCGGTATTCAAGCGCATCTCTATCCAGAATCGCGCAGTGGAACTCAATTTTCAGGCCGTCACCATCGACCAGGCCAACGTGCATTTTACTTCCCTGCTGCTTTTTGCCGTGATGAATGGCCAGGAAGAAACCATTAAAAAAGTGGCGTTCAAGTTTGTGAGCGACCGCGATTTTATGGCTTCCCTGTCGCGCACCGTGGAAGGCAGCATTCGCGCTTATGTCGCTACCAAACGCCAGGCTGAAATACTGGGATTGCGCCGCGAAATTACCGACGCGGTTAAAACCAACGTGGACCACATGCTCGAAGACTGGGGTTTTCACCTGCTCGACCTACAAATCAACGAGATCACTTTTGATGAGGAGGTATTGCGCTCCATGTCGAAAGTAGTGGCCTCCAACAACCTGAAAGCCGCCGCCGAAAACGAAGGACAAGCCCTGCTTATCACCAAAACAAAAGGCGCCGAGGCTGAAGGCAACGCCATCAAGATTGCCGCCGAAGCCGAACGCGAAGCCGCCAGAATGCGCGGCCAGGCGGTGGCTCTTTTCCGCGAAGAAGTAGCCCGCGGTATGAATCAGGCGGCTAAAGAAATGCGCGATGCGCAGCTGGACAGCTCGCTGATCCTGTTTTCCATGTGGACGGAAGCGCTGAAAAACTTTACCGAACACGGCAGTGGAAACGTTATTTTTCTCGATGGCTCGGTGGACGGCATGCAAAAAACGCTAAAAGATTTGATGGCACTGAATCAGATGCATACGTTGAATTCAGGCAAGAACGGTTAATGATGCATCAACTTGCCAGCCTGATTCTGTTCATTTGTCTGCTCGTGGCCGGCCCTTTGCCGGCGCAGACGATATCCGAATTGGAAACACGGCTGCTGCATGCGACCACCCCGGCAGAGCAAGGTGATATTCATTTCAAACTGGCAAAAAACTGGTTTGCCGACAGCCTGGAACAGGCCGATGCCCACGCTGAAAAATCGGTAGCCTTGGCACTCGAAACCCAAAACAAAGGTCTCGAAGCAGAAGCCGTTTTTTTCAGGGGAAATATTGCCCTGCGCCGAGGCCGAAGCCGAGAAGCCGTTGCTTATTACACCCAGGCACAGGTAGCGGCTAAAGCATCTGCGCTGCCAGACCTGGCCCTGCAAGCCGTGGAACAACTTCAGGAATTAACGGCCCAACAAGGCGACTACCGGGCAGCATACAACTGGAGCCGGGAGCGGGCGGAGTTGCTGCAGGGAAAAGCGCGCCGCGCCGCTGAAGCGCAGCGCCGGAAACAGGAGGCTGTTCAAGCCGAACTGGCCGCAGAAAAAAACCGGGCTTCGCAAATCTGGATGGCCAGTTTGGCCGCACTGATTGTGCTGATGAGCATTTTATATTATTTCCGCCAACGCGTAAACCGCAGGAGGCGGGGCGAGCTGTCGGAAAAAAATGCTATGATCGAGGAGAAACGCCGCCGCAGCGAACAACTATTGCTCAATATTCTGCCCAAGGCCGTGGCTGCGGAACTCACGATCCAGAATAAAGTTGCCGCCCGGCGCTACGAACACGCTACCGTCATGTTTATCGACTTCGTCAACTTTACCCAGGCTGCCGAACGACTCGAACCAGAAATGCTGGTAAAAGAACTGGATCATTGTTTCTCCCGTTTCGATACCCTGATCGGACGTTTTCGCATTGAAAAGATCAAAACGGTGGGCGACGCCTATATCTGCGCCAGCGGCCTTTCCGACCGCAACGAAAACCCGGCCGATATGATCCATGCAGCGCTCGACATTCAGGAGTTTCTGCACAAACTTAAAACAGAACGTATGGCCACCGGCCGTTCTTATTTCGAGGCGCGTATCGGCATCCATTTCGGTCCGGTGGTGGCGGGTGTAGTTGGTGTTAAAAAATTTGCCTACGATATTTTGGGCGACACCGTGAACACCGCGGCCCGCCTTGAACAAGCCTGCGAACCCGGCCGCGTCAACGTCAGCGGTGCTGCCCAGGCAATGGCGCAAAAGGAATTTAAGTGGGAATACCGGGGTAAAATCGCCACGAAAAACAAGGTCGGGCTGGATATGTACTATGTAGAAGGGATATCTGGATAGAAAGGGGTTTGAAGGTTTGAAGGTTTGAAGGTTCCTGGTTTGAAGGTTTGAGGGTTGGACCGCACGCTTGCCAGTAACCTTCCAACCAGAAACCTTCAAACCTTCCAACCAGAAACCTTCAAACCTTCCAACCAGAAACCCTCAAACCTTCCAACCAGAAACCCTCAAACCTTCCAACCAGAAACCTTCAAACCTTCCAACCAGAAACCCTCAAACCCATTTTAACCATTTGGTTGTACGGTTTTATCCCGCCCTACGTTTATTGCGGGATATTTAATCAAAATAACTGTTGTTGCCATGCTTTCCATTCGTTCCGCCTTATTGTTTTTAATTGGGTCAACCATTGTTTCCGGCGTCCTGTTTTCCGGCTGTTCCACTGCTAAAAAAAGCGTTAAGCCGCCGCCCGACACGGCGGGGATGTCGCAAAAAAAGATGCGTCAGGAGGTAGTCAACTACGCCCTGCAATACATCGGTTCCTCCTATAAACCAGCCGGCAAAAGCCCAAAAACCGGTTTCGATTGTTCGGGATTTACCAGTTTTGTGCTCAAACAATTCGATGTGACCGTTTCACCGGCATCCGCCGCTCAATCAAAAGAGGGCAAACCGGTCAAGCTGAACGCCGTACAACCGGGCGATTTGATCATTTTCGGCCGAAACAGCAAAGATATTCAGCATGTAGCCTTAGTCGTGGAACGCAATCGCGATGGTATTATATGTGTCCATAGTACGACCAGTCAGGGAGTCGTCCGCCAAAATGTGTCCACCTCCACATACTGGAAACCCCTGATTCTGGGTGCGCGGGATGTCATCAGCCCGTAACGCCGTCTGTCAGACGGCGTGTAAAAATTAAAAAAATATAGCGTTTACCCTACTAATTGTGCCATGCCGTCTACCAGACGGCATTACCTTTGCACTAACCATGCCGTCTGACAGATGGCATCACCCTTTTCCCATGCAGAGTTACGTAGACATCGAAGCACTAAATTACCAGATCCACCTGGAAAGCGCCTTTTTGGAACAACTAACGGCAGAAACGGCCAAGGTGATCGTCGGCCAGCAGCCCATGTTACAGCGGCTGCTGATCGGCTTGCTCACCAAAGGCCACATCTTGCTGGAGGGTATGCCCGGCCTGGCTAAAACCCTGGCTATCAAAACCCTGGCACAGGCCGTGGACGCCAAATTCAGCCGGATACAGTTCACGCCGGATTTGTTGCCGGCCGATATCATCGGCACGCAGATATACAACCCCGCCCGTTCGGAATTCACCGTGCGCAAAGGGCCGATTTTTGCAAATTTCGTCCTCGCAGACGAGATAAACCGCGCACCGGCCAAGGTGCAAAGCGCTCTGCTGGAAGCGATGCAGGAGCGGCAGGTCACCATCGGAAACGAAACCTTCCCGCTGCAAGAACCCTTTTTAGTGCTGGCCACTCAAAATCCCATTGAGCAGGAAGGCACCTACCCGCTGCCCGAAGCCCAGGTAGACCGCTTTTTGCTCAAGGTAAAAATGGGCTATCCGGTAAAAACGGAAGAAAAAGAAATCGTTCGCCTCAACCTGAACGGCGAGCAACCCCTGGTGCGTCCGGTGGTCAGTACCGATGCCTTGCTGCGTGCCCGCCAGGTGCTGCACCGCGTGTACATGGATGAAAAGATCGAAGAGTATGTGCTCGATATCGTTTTTGCCACCCGTGAACCTGCACAATACGGCCTGCGTAACCTTACGCCGCTGATCAGCTACGGCGCTTCACCCCGCGCCAGCATCGCCCTGGCGCAGGCATCCCGGGCCCTGGCCTTCCTGAACCGGAGGGGCTACGTCATCCCCGACGACGTGCGGGCCATCTGCGCCGACGTGCTGCGGCATCGCATCGGCCTGACCTATGAAGCGGAAGCGGAAAACATAAGCCAGGAGGATATTATCGCTAAAATTTTGAATGCGGTGGAGGTGCCGTAAGTAATGATGAATGATGAATGATGAATGATGAATGATGAATGATGAATGATGAATTTTTTAAATTGGTACTTTATACGGAATTACACCATAATCTGTCATAATGCCTTGATTTCGCTCAACTTGAACGTACTCCGTCACATACTGCCTATTCTGTTGCCGGCCGCCCTTTTTATGCTTCCGGCATCGTCCCTTTTTGCCCAAAAAGATAAACCGGCAACGACAAAACCGGCAACCACCAAACCGGCCACACCAACCAAACCCGCTCCGGGCGTGCCTGCGACCAAAGACACCACGGTAGCCGGCTTGTTTGAGCCGGGCGCTAAACTGCAATGGGTTAAATTTTTTCGGGGCCGTTTCGACGACGTATCGGAAGTGGTGCTTTCCCTGGGTTATGACGGCAGCAATTGTCGCGGCTTTCTGACCTATTCCAAAAGTCAGGAGCGTTTCCGGCTAAACGGCACACTGGAAGGGGTGGTGCTCCTGTTGGAAGAACTCGACGATAAAAATCAGGTATCCGGGCGCATCACCGGCTCGCTCCAGGGGGAGCAATTGGTTGCCGACTGGATGAACGCCCCCAATACCCTGGGCAGCCGGCTGGAAGTTCAGGAAGTAACAACTAAAAAACCGATCAACCTGCATTGTGGCGACAACAAATGGATCAATCGTTATGTCGCCCGTTGGAACAATGCCCGGGTGGATATGGTGTTGGCCCGGGTCAATAATAGCGTTCTGAATGGCTATTTATGGATCGAAACCGACAACAAAACCTATGCGCTGGCCGGTAAAATTTCCCCCGACGACCACTTTGAGATGCAGGCGTTGTTGCCCAACGGCAAAACGGCAGCCCACCTGCAAGGCAGCCTGAAAACGCCGCAAGCCGTTGAATGCAACTGGGTGGGCTCGGGCGAAAAACGGGCCATCAAAATGACTATGCGGGAAAGTTTCCAGGTGGGTTGCCTCGAATACGCCGACTACAGCAGCAGTTACGACGCCCTCTACCCACGCACCCGCAACGAAGCGTGCAACAAAACCCTTGATGCCCATATTAACGAATGGGTGGCCCAGTGCAAAACCACCATCGCCGCGCAAAAAAAGCCGGCCGCTCCTGCCACCCGGAATACCCTGCGCGCCAGCAGCTGGTACGACGTAACCTGCTGGACGGAAACCCTGTTTTGCGGGTACCTCACGTTCTCCGAATCGTGGAAAAGTGAAACCGAAGGCCACGCTTTTAATTTTGATTTGCGCACCGGAAAGGAAATTACTTTCGATGACCTGTTTAACCGCAACTTCAATGCAAAAGAATGGTTTGCCGAATATTCCCGCAAAGAATCGCCTAAAATGAGCAAATTCGCTGCCGACCCCAAATTCCGGGAATGGCTGAATCGCGAAGGTTTTCCGATGTTCTCCATCCGCCGCGACGGGCTTGAACTCAGTACTATCTTCCACCCCATTTATGGCCAGCAATACCTAACCGTACCTTATGCCACCCTGAAACCATATATGCGAAAAGACAACCCCATCGCCGACCTGGTTAAATAATTCGAAATTGCCCGAACTATTATTCCGCAATCCGAATTCCGCATTCCAACATGGATACCGCCGAACTGATAAAAAAAGTACGTAAGATCGAGATCAAGACCCGGGGCTTGAGCCGCCATTTTTTTACCGGCGGCTATCACAGCGCCTTTAAGGGCCGGGGCATGTCGTTCAGCGAGGTGCGCGTGTACCAGCCCGGCGACGACGTTCGGCTGATCGACTGGAACGTGACGGCCCGCACCGGCGAGCCGCACATCAAAATATTTGAGGAAGAACGCGAGTTGTCGGTCGTACTCCTGGTAGATATCAGCGGCTCTTCTTTTTTCGGCACTACCGGGCAGTCCAAGCAGGAGGTGCTGACCGAAATTTGCGCCGTTTTGGCCTTTTCAGCCATTTCAAATAATGACAAAGTGGGCGTGTTGCTGTTTTCCGACCGCGTGGAGTTGTTTATTCCCCCCCAAAAAGGCCGGCAACATACCCTGCGCATCATCCGGGAATTGCTGAACATCGTTCCCTCCGGCCGCGGCACCGATTTGGCCGGCGCCCTGCAATATGCCAGACTTGTGCTACGCAAACGAAGTGTTTGTTTTATCCTGTCCGACTTTATTGCCGATAAATACGAAGCGCCTTTGCGCATATTTTCCCGGCGGCACGATTGCGTGGGGCTGCATTGCTGGGACCCCCGCGAGCGCGATCTCCCCGATGTAGGCTTGTTGCGCGTGGCCGATGCAGAAGCCGGCGCCATGACCTGGATTGATACCGCCGATCCCGATTTTCGCCGGCAGTACACCCGGCGGTTTGAAAAACGGCTGGCCGTTACGACGGAATTATTCCAGCGTGCCGGGGCTGATTTTTTGAGTATTCCAACTACCGAGTCTTATGTGGAGGCGTTGCTACACTTCTTTGAAAAACGAGCAAAAACGGTGGTACATGGTTGAAAAATGGGTGTCATCGGTTGTTTTTCCCGCCGTAGATTATTTTAATTCACCACGGAGGCATGGAGACACGGAGGAAAAAACTCCGTGCCTCCGTGCCTCCGTGGTGAAAAATTTGTCACGTTTTGCCCCTCAAATCTTTTTGACACCCGCGCTGGGCTTAAGCCTGGCACTGCTATTTTTAAGCCTGCAAGTAAGCGCCCAAACGGACGCCGTGGCGTCTTTCGACAGCGGCTATGTTGAAACCGGCAACCCCTTCATGTTGCACCTGGCCGTTCCACAACAGTTCGGCGCCCCGGAAACGATCGATTTTTCAAGCTGGGAGCCCCTGTTGCCCGCTCAAAATATACTTCGTCAGTCGGGTTGGCAAAGCCGCAACGGACAATGGACTAACGATCTAACGTTTATTACTTTCGACTCGGCAGAACTCGCCCTGCCCCCGCTCGGCCTCGTTTTTCCGGGCGGCGACACGCTTCAAACCAATCCACTCGAACTCCGGGTACTGCCCACACCTGCTCCCGACGATCCGGTGGACCTGCGCGACATCAAAGACATCCAACGTGAACCGGTCGACTGGCGGGATTACCAGCAACCGGTTTTGATCATCTTTGGGGGATTGCTGATTTTCGCCCTGATCTTATGGTGGCTGATGTCGCGTGGTAAAAAATCGGGCCTGAAAGGCGAGCGGACGATCCGCCAGCCGGCGCATGAACTGGCGCTGCGCAAATTAGCCGAACTGGAACTACAGCAACACTGGCAAAACGGCCGCATCAAAACGTATTATTCCGACCTCACACACATTGCGCGCGAATACCTCGAACGGCGCTACAATATTCCCGCCCTGGAATCGGCCTCCGACGAAATCCTGCGCCTGCTAATGCGGACGGATATGCCGGCAACGCTGCTGGCGCCACTCTCGGATCTGCTGCGCTGGGCCGACCTGGCTAAATTTGCCAAAGGCGCCCCGCCGGAATCCTTCCACACGCAGGCATTGGAAGAAGTCCGGAACCTGGTGGAACAAACCAAACCCCACCCGCAGGATACCGCTACGCCAACCGGCGACAACAACCGGCAACCAACAACCAACAATTCACCCTCAACCACTCCACCCACGTGATTCTCGCCCAACCGATCTGGCTATTGTTGCTGCTTTTATTGCCGCTTCTCGCCTGGCGCCGGCGCCGGGCCGGGAAACAGGAACTACTCGTGTTGCTTATGCCCGACCGCGAGGCACTCAAAGGCGGCATTACCTGGCGGGTATGGGCGCGCCGATGGCTGCCGGGTATGCGCTGGACCGCCCTGGCCCTGCTCGCCCTGGCTATGGCGCGTCCGCAAGAACTTTGGGAAGAGCAAAAAATAAAAGCCGACGCGGTAGATATCATGCTGGCCCTCGATATTTCCCCCAGTATGTTGAGCCGCGATTTCGAGCCGGATCGCCTGACGGTGGCTAAACAGGTGGCGGCCAATTTTGTGGAAAACCGCCCCTACGACCGCCTGGGGTTGGTAGCCTTCTCTGCCGAAGCCTTCACCCAATGCCCGCTGACCACCGACCGGCGCGTGGTGCAGCAGTTTCTGCGCGATTTGCAGGTAGGTCGCCTGGAAGACGGCACCGCCGTCGGTATGGGATTGGCGACAGCCGTCAACCGCCTGAAAGACAGTCCATCCAAGAGTAAAGTCGTGATTTTACTCACCGACGGGGAAAGCAACGCCGGCTACATCTCTCCCTTAAAAGCCGCTGAAATTGCGCAAAAGCTCAGTATCCGCGTGTACACAGTGGGTATCGGCACCAACGGCATCGTTATGTCGCCAGCCCGCCGCAATCCCGACGGCAGTTATGACTATGCGCCACGGCAAATGGAGTTTAATACCGAACTTTTGGGCGAAATGGCCTCTATGACCGGCGGCAAATTTTACCGCGCCTGGTCGGAGGAAGAGTTGCAGGGTATTTACAGCGAAATAGATCAACTGGAAAAAACTAAAATAGAAGTCACCGTTATTCGCCATCAAACCGATTTTTTCTACTGGTTTGTGGGCGTCGCCGTCGTTTTGCTGCTGCTGGAATCCCTGCTGCGCTGGACGTTGTTGCGGTCGGTGACGATTTGAGTGTTTTGGTGCCTCGGTGTTTTAGTGTTTTAGTGTTTGCGTGTTTTAGTGTTTGCGGGCAATCGTAGGGTTCCCATCCCCACTAAAATACGCAAACACTAAAACACTAAAACACCGAGGCACTAAAACACCCAAACACTAAAACCCCCAAACACTAAAACACCCAAACACTAAAACCCCCAAACACTAAAACACCGAGGCACTAAAACACCCAAACACTAAAACACCAAAACACTAAAACACTACGTAAACCATGCCCTTTGTCCGCTTTGAGCATCCGTATTTTTTAAATCTGCTGTGGGCCGTGCCGGTTCTGGTAGCGCTGATGGCCGGTTATGGCTGGTGGCGCCGGCGCGCGTTGGCGCGGGTAGGGGTGGCGGCTTCGGTGCAACGGCTGCTGCCGGGCTGGTCGGCGGGGCGTTTTTTTGCTAAAAACGGTTTGTTCGTAGTGGCTGTCGGATTGCTGGCCATTGCCTGGGCCAATCCGCAGGCGGGCGCCAAAAAACAAACGGCCGTCCAAAAAAGCGCGGATGTGTTTATCGCATTGGACATCTCGCAGAGCATGTTGGCGGAAGATGTGGCGCCCAGCCGGCTGGAACTGGCTAAATCATTTGCCCGGAAGTTGGTGAAAGCCTTGGAGGGCGAGCGTATCGGGTTGATCTTTTTTGCCGGAGACGCCTTCCAGCAAATGCCGCTTTCCACCGATTATACCGCAGCCAATATGTTTATTACCGATGCCGGCCCCGATCTGATTTCCGTCCAGGGTACCGCCCTGGCGCCGGCCATCGATCTGGCGTCCAAATCCTTCGGCACCGAGCCGGGCGGCGGCCGGGCGATTGTTTTGATCACCGATGGGGAAGACCACGATCAGGATGCTGTTGATCGCGCCGCCCGGGCGTATGGCGATGGGATTATCGTTTTTGCCGTAGGCGCAGGTACCGAGGCAGGCGGGCCGATCCCTTTGGGCAGCGCAGGGGGCAGCGACCTGTTCAAACGCGATGAGCAAGGCGAAATCGTGCGCACGCGCCTGGATCAATCGCTGCTGCAAAAACTCACGGCCTCCGGCGGCGGAGTGCCGTATCAGTTGTCGCAGGGTGATGCCGCTGTGGCTGCTATTCGCCGGGAGGTGCAGCGCTTGCAAAAACGCGAAGTGGAAGTGCGTTCTTTTGCCGAATACGAGTCGTATTTTCAGTGGTTTTTGTTGCCAGCGTTTTTATTACTGGCCCTGGAAGCGTGGTTGGTGTGGCGAAAAAAGTAAACCGGGTAAATGAATCCTTCCAGTTTTACCGTTGTTTCCCCGATTCCTGTTTTTAAAATGCAAATTTTATGATGCGCACGTTGTTTTTCGCTTTTCTCCTTGTGCCGGCCGGCAAATCTGTAATCGCTCAATCGGCCCACCAATTACTGCGGCAGGGCGATCGGGAATATCAAAATGCCAAATACCGCGAAGCGGAAGAAGCCTACCGCCAGGCCGGTCAGCAAAAAGAAAACGATCCGGCCGTTCAGTACAACACTGGCAATGCCATTTATCAACAGGGGAATTATGCCGCTTCGGAAAGCTATTTTGAGCAGGCGGCCAAATCGGCTAAAGATCCGGCTGTCCGCGCCGATGCGTTCCACAACCTCGGCAACACCTTTTTTAAACAACAGAAATACAAAGAAGCCTTAAATGCCTACGAGAACAGCCTGCGCCTGCGCCCCGGCGATGTGGATACGAAGGTAAACCTGCAAATGGCAAAGAAGCAGTGGCAACAACAGCAGGAGCAGCAAAAACAACAAGAGCAACAAAAACAGCAGCAAAACCAGCCGCAGCAGGACCAGTCCTCCGGCCAACAACAGCAGCCCAACCAACAACAGCAGCAGGAACAATCCCAGCAACCCCGGGAACAACCCCAACAACCGGAAGAACAACCCTCCGACGGCAGCATGACCCGCGAACAAGCCCGCCGCCTGCTTGAGACCGCCGTGGGTCCGGAGGATCAAAAGAATGCGCGCAAATACCGCGAACTCGATCCCGGCAAACACAAAACCCAACCGAAAAAGGATTGGTAACCTATTTACGCCGGTTACCTATTTGGCATACCGGCGTTTGCGACGCCAGAAAAACACCACACCGAACAGGCCCAGAAAAACCAGCGGAAGGCCGAGGTTGATCACCTGCCACTGCGTCTGTTCGTCCTGGGCACGCACCGTATCCAGCAGGCGGAGTTTTACTTCTTTAGAGCGGGCCTCAATCACGCCCGATGCGTCTACCAGATATTCGATAGCGTTGAGTATCAATTCCTTGTTGGCATAAGTCGCATTTTCAAAGTTGTTGTAACCCAGCGGAAACCACTCCTGCTTTTCCCGGTCCCGCACGAAGTTGGCGGCCACATCCCCATCGCTGATGACAATCATGCGGGTAGGAACACTGGCATTGCGAAATTCGATGCCCGCCTGTTTTAACCCGGCAAACATTTCTTCGGACACCCGGTTTTCATAGTTGGAAGGGAAAACGCCTTCCAGCAACACCCCCAGGTTCTGCGGGCCTTTATTAAACACGGCGGGATCCGCATCGTATTTCAACATTTCAAAATTCAGGTCCACGGGGCTGAATTGCAGCCGGCTATACCTGCTGCTGCGCAACAAAATCGTTTTGTTTACCGGCGTTTTGGTGCGAATAGTGTCGATAGAGGAGCAAAAATGAAGGTCCACGCGATCCAGGTTTTTCACCACGGGGTGGCGGCCCGTCGGCAAAACAGCCGGATGGTAGTACCACGGAAACACATCGAATTGCGGCGCATTGCCGATTTGCCCCACCACCAATTTAATTTTACTACACTCCATATCCAGCACCAGGTCGGGTTGCAGCCGCACGCCATACCGGAACAGCATGTCTTCGAGGTTCAGGGGGTAGTCGGTGGGCACAAAACGCGGTCTCGTGCGCAGGCTATCCAAACTGGCATTCAGGCGATCGATCATCCAGAGCACTTTCCCGCCCTGCATCACGTATTGGTCGATCTTAAACTTGTCCCGTTCTGAAAATTCGCTACGGGGTTTGGCCACGATGAGCAGGGCGCAGGCGTCGGGTTTGATCTGTATGGTCGAATCCAGGTGTATACGGGCGGTTTCGTAAAACTGCGACAGGCTGCGCTCCAGGTCGGCGGTTTGCATGTCGTCCAATTCGCCGTGGCCCTGTGTAAACAGAATAACCGGCCGCGTGGGGGTGAGCAGTTTTTTAATGGCGTTGGCGAATTTGTACTCCAGCAAACTGACCGAATTGTTCACTACCACGTCGGGCATCAGGGTGGGCGACTGGTTTTCGAGCAAGCTGACCGGTATTTTGCGGCTGCCAAAGTGGAAAACGGCTACCGGATAAATCAGTTGTTGTTTGCGTTCGCCCTGTTCGCTCACGCGCAGGTTGATGGGCGCAACCCCTTCTTCGAGCAATGCCTTGCGACGGGCGTTGATCTCGTCGGTGCTGCCCTCGTTGGGATTTTCAAATTGATAGTCGATATAGCCGCTCACCGAACGAAAATCGTCCAACATTTCGCGGGTAGCCGTTTGCAGGCGCTTAAACCCTGCGGGAAACTCACCCTCCAGCAGTATCCGGACGTAAATACGATCCTTCAGCCCTTCCAGCATTTCCCGGGTGGGCTGGGTGAGCGTGAAACGTTTTTCCTCCGTGAGGTCGAAGTGGGTGTAAAAACTGTTGGCTAAAATATTGATAAACAAGACGATCCCGCAAAACAAGCCGAATTGCAGCAAATCTCTTGAACGTTTTGAACGAGCCATTTTAGTGGTCTGTAGTTAGTCAGTCAGCGTAAGCGCTGCAAAGATAGCGGGTTAATACTACTTTGACACTGAGAAACCAGCACCGCCATTTGCCCCCACACCAATGCCCCCACCCGGGCATCATGCAGAAAATTATTGACCAACCCGTGCAGGAAAAAACTCAGCAAACTAAGGGTTATGGCCAACCAGTATAATTGCCCGTCGCGCCGGTAGCGGCCTATTCCAACCAGCATACTGCCGGCCACAAGCAATATCCAGCAGATCAAACCAGCCAGGCCTTTTTCCGCCAGCGCCTGGAAATACTCCGAATGTGCGCCGCCGCCCCGGCCGTAGTTGCCGGGCCAACGCCGGCTAATCGGTTCCGTCACACTAATCCGGGTAATTTCCGCCGTTCGTTGATAAGGAAGATATTGAAACTGGAACGTGCCGGGACCGAAACCCGTCCAGGGCCGGTCTTTCGCCATACGAAGGGCGCAGGAATAGCGGTTCAGGCGTTCCAAAGAAGATACATCGGCGGACAACCGGGCTGAAATATTTTCCCGGAAAACAAACCCAACGCCTGCCGCCATCAACCCGACGAGTAAAAACCAGGGCCACCGTTTGGGAAAATACAGCGCTAATCCGGTAAAAGCGGCCACGAGAAGACTGCCCCAGGCTGCCCGGGAAAAAGTGGAACAAAGGGCCAGGAAAAACAATGCCGGCACCGCCAGGGCAACCATTCTAAATCCCGTTGAGTTTGAAGTTTGATCCCGAGGCCTCGGGATGAAGTTTGAAGTTTCCGGCGCCGCCAGCGCAACAATTCTAAATCCGGTTGAAGAACCATGTTTGGGATTCAGTATTTGTGGCAAACAATAACCCAGTAAAACCATGACCAACACGGCACTGTACACGGTATGATCGGCGAAAAACGGCATAGGCGCCAGCACAGCCTGATCGGCCCGGAACTGGTAAAAAGCATGGTGCCCCAGGCTATAAACCGCCATGCCGGACAACGAATACGCAAAGACCCGGATCAGCCGGGGCCACAGTTGGGGCCACAACACCAGCCCCATAAAAAATACGCCCCATTGCCCGGCTTCCACCAGCCAGTATTTCCAGGAAACCAGCGGCATGGTCGAAAAAATCGCGGCTATAGCCTGCCAGCCAATCCAGGCGACGGCAATCCAGGCAAGGCCGGGCAAATGTATTAGACTTGTTGCGACAGGAGGCTTTGAGCGGAAAAAGGGCGTTTTTACCGCCAAAGACGCCCGTCGCAACAAGTCTGTTTTCCTGTTGTGTAGCAGCGCGGTCAGCACCCCGAGTCCGCAAATTGCTATTAACGGCTCGGCGGGCAGGTTCAGGCTCCACGTTTTGCCGACCGGCCATTCAACCGACCAGGGCAAAAGCGCAAACAAGGACAGGTAGCTCCAAAGAAGCCATTTCGGCGGCAAGGCATCAGACACCGGAAAATAGTTGAGGCGTTAAGATAAAATACAAATTATTTGTTTTATTTTTGTTCGCAAATAAACGATATTTTGAAACAAATCCAACCTTTTCTCCGCGGTCGCGGCGCCCAAATTAACCCGGCGTCCAAATATGAAAAAATCGTGCGCGACGACCAGCCGGTCGACTGGGCGCTGGCTGCCGCCGACTGGGAAGAGCCTGATCTCAAAACGGAATACCTCGAAACACACCCTAAAACCATCCTCAACCGGGTGGAAAGCCCTGATATTCCGCTCGAATGGAGCATGAACCCCTATCAGGGCTGCGAACACGGCTGTATTTATTGTTATGCCCGCAATACCCACCCGTACTGGGGATATAGCGCCGGACTCGATTTTGAGCAAAAAATCCTGATCAAACGCAACGCCGCCGAACTGCTGGAGAAAGAACTGCAAAAAAAATCCTGGCAGGCGGCGCCCGTCATGTTTGCCGGCAACACCGACGTGTACCAGCCCGCCGAGCGCCGGTTTCGGATCACCCGCGCCTGTTTGGAAGTCTTTTGGAAATACCGTAATCCAGTGGGCGTAATTACCAAAAACAGCCTCGTACTGCGCGACCTGGATATTTTAAAACAATTAGCCGCCGAAAATCTCGTCTCCGTTGCCATCAGTGTCACCACCCTGAACGAAGACCTGCGGCAATTCCTCGAACCGCGTACCGCCACGGTAAAACAACGCCTGAAAACCGTGGAAACGCTCACTGCCAACGGCGTCCCCGTTTTTGTGATGCTGGCGCCTATCATTCCCGGCCTCAACGAACACGAAATTTTCAGCATGGCTAAAGCCGTGGCCGACCGCGGCGCTCTGGGCATTGGGTACTCCATGGTACGACTGAACGGCGATGTAGGGCAAATATTTGAAGACTGGCTGCGCAAAACCATGCCCGACCGGGCCGACAAAGTGCTGAATAAAATTCGATCCGCACACGGGGGGAATCTGAACGATTCCCGCTCCGGGGTACGCATGCGCGGCGAAGGTAAAATTGCCGAAATCATCCGCGACCAATTCCGGCTCGCGAAAGAAAAATATTTTGCCGGCAGGCAAATGCCGAAGTATAACCTGGAACTGCACGAAAAGCACAAGTCGCCCCAACTGAAATTATTTTGAAAAAATGACGGCTGATTGAAGCAGATGGCGTTGGTGTGGACGAATTTTTCCCAAGAAGATCAGATAAACCTATCCTTTGAGCCCCAAGCCGGCTTTTTCCGAAATCTCCATCATCCGGTTGATACTTTTCACGCCCTGTTCGATTACCCAATCGGGCAGGATGATCTCCGGCATTTCATATTCCATACAGAGATAGAGTTTTTCCATGGTGTTGCGCTTCATGTGCGGGCAGTCGTTGCAGGCGCAATTGTTGTTCGGCGGCGCCGGAATAAACGTTTTGTGCGGGCTGGACTTTTGCATCTGGTGCAAGATGCCGGCCTCGGTAGCCACGATGAATTCCTGCGCCGCGTCGTTCATCGTGTACTTAAGCAAACCGGTGGTGCTACCGATAAAATCGGCCATTTCAAGGATATGCGGTTCGCACTCCGGATGTGCGATGAACTTGGCGTTCGGGTGGCGGAGTTTCAATTTCACAATACGTTCGTGGCTGAAAATTTCGTGTACCATGCAGGCGCCGTTCCATAGCACCATATCGCGGCCGGTTTTTTTGATCAGGTACTGCCCCAGGTTTTTATCCGGCGCAAAAATAATCGGCTGGTCTTTCGGGATACTCTCGATGATCGCCAGCGCATTCGTGCTGGTACAGCAGATGTCGGTCAGTGTTTTTAACTCCGCGGTGCAGTTGATGTACGACACCACGATATGATCGGGGTGTTTTTCCTTGAATTTGCGGAACAGGTGTGGCGGACAGGAGTCGGCCAACGAACAGCCGGCTTTCAAATCGGGCAACAGCACTTTTTTGGTGGGTGACAACATTTTGGCGGTTTCGGCCATGAAATGTACGCCTGCAAATACGATGATGTCCGCATCGGTTTCGGCGGCTTTTTGCGAAAGCCCCAAAGAATCGCCAATAAAATCGGCCACGTCCTGAATTTCGGACTCCTGATAATAGTGGGCCAGGATGATGGCATTTTTCTCTTTTTTCAACCGCTGGATTTCGGCGACGAGATCAAGTTCCGGGTCTACATCGAGGTCGAGAAAACCCGTACGGTCGAGTTTGTGGGTGGCAGTGGCGAGGTCGGTAGTCATGGTAAAGCAGTTTAGTGTTTGCCCGGAATTCGGTTTTTGATCGGTATCTTTTTAAAGTAACAAAAGTAAGGGGTTCCGGTTGAACCGTTTATTTTAAAAAAATAGCGCAGGCCGGCAGCGTTTTCAAAAGGCGTGTCGTTCTACGAACGATCTTGCTTTTACCTGCAACATTTGTCAAACAGGCGGCGTCAGATCAAAAGCCCAACTGACAACACAACCATAACTAATCGAACCAATCTTACACACCATGACAGCAACGCTCTCTTACACCCTGGTGCTTGCGGCCATCTACCTGGCGCGCAAAGTTTATGCCCTGAGGACACAGAACATTTGAATTGAGCCTAACCGAAAAAAAGCCCTGTCACGCGGTCATCCGTGTGACAGGGCTTTTTTTTACGGTTGATTGTTTGTCGAAAGGTACTGTGGCGGCACTTCGTCGGTGAGCCAAACGCCGTTGGCAGAGCAGAAAAACGCGCGCCCATCGGCGTGCATTTGGGCCGCCCGCACGACCAATACCACCGGTTTTCCGTGCCGCCGACCTACGTTTGCTGCGGTATCCACATCGGCAGAGAGGTGTACATGGTGCCGCCGGCGTTTTTGCAGGCCCTGCTCCAAAATAGCGTCGAGAAACCGTTCGGTCGTGCCGTGAAACAATACTGCCGGCGGCTCCATGGGTTGGTAATCCAGCTCGACTTCGAGCGAGTGCCCCTGGCTGGCCCGTATTTTTGTGCCGTCTTCGTTAAACGCAAACCGTTTTTTATCGTTGTGTTCTACAACGTGTTGCAGCGTTTCCCGCGAAAGTTCGATGTTGCGCTGCGCAAACGCCGCCAGCAGGGCATCTACATCACACCATCCCTGGGCATCGAGCGTAAGACCGAATTTTGCCGGATGATGACGCAGCACGTAGGAAAGTGTTTTGGAGTGTTCTATATTGTATAGATGATTTGCCATGGTTTAAAACTGTTATTTTTGAAAAAAAACAATGGTCTTAACCCTAATGTATCGTTATTGGTTTCAGTTCTTCATTTTTAAAAAATCATATTATGGCCATAAATTTGAAACTTCACCCGGCATATCTGCTGCTTGCACTCCTTTTTTTCGCTTCCTGTAGTGCTGAAAGGCGATTTCACCGCCGCTTAGTGGGCACCTGGAATATCGAACGGTATGAACAACGTTTTGCCAACGGCGAAAACGAAGCGGCCTCCAATCTCGGCACCATTACTTTCCGAAAAAACGGCGGCGGCGACAAAAATGTAACCATCCTGACCCGGGGACTTCGCAGACCCGATAACAGCGATTTTTCCTGGAAAAATACCACGGACGCAGTTACGATCATCAGCAACGATTCCGACCTCGCCAAAACCTGGCTGGTGATGAAAAACAAAAGATCGTTTCAACAGTGGAAATCTACCACGCAAGGCACCGTGCAGACGATGGAGTTGCGGAAGCAGCAATAAAAGAGGGGTTGGAGTTTGGAGGTTTAGGGGTTTGGAGGTTTAGGGTGTTCAAAAACGTGGGGAAAAGTTGCTGCCATTTTTTGCTTGTCTTGTTACCGTAATCTCCCCTAACCCGGGTGTCATGCTGTAAGCATCTGGCCAAGTGGCAATCATTATTTTGCTTTAAAATGTGACACTTTTGGCCGTTTTTGACAAAAAACTATGATTGCCACTTGGCCAGATGCTTACAGCATGACACCCGGGTTAAGGGAGTTGCCGTCCGCACTAAACGCCCAAACCTCCAAACTCCTAAACCTCCAAACTCCTAAACCCCCAAACCCCTTATAATTACAAAAAGTCCACATCAACCGCATAAGGGTAGGTCATCAGGTACTCCAGGGCTTTTTCAACGGCAAGCCCTTCAAATACCACGGCATGAAGCGTGGAGGTAATGGGAACGTGCAATTTATACTGCCGGGCCAGCTGCCGGGCGATACGCAGGGTACGAACCCCCTCCGCCAGTTCGGGCATCGTTTCGCGAATTTGTGTGGCCGTTTCTCCTTTGGCCAGCCGGGTGCCGAAAGTATAGTTCCGGCTGTTGATACTGGTGGACGTGGCGACCAGGTCGCCAATGCCGGCCACTCCGATAAATGCCTGACTGGAGGCGCCAAGCGATTTGCCGTAATACACCATTTCCGCCAGCCCCCGGGCAATCAGCAGTCCTTGTATGTTCCGCCCTAAACCAAGGCCGCCCAATACGCCGGACCCCAATGCAATGATGTTTTTAAGCGCTCCGGCCAACTCGGCGCCCAGAATGTCGTATGAGCCGAAAACCCGGAATTGCCGGCTGTTCAGCGCCGCCTGACCCGCCTGGATCACCTCACGAAACCGGCTGCCGACAACTGTCGCCGCCGGCTGGCCGGCCATAATTTCAGCGGCCAGATTGGGGCCCGACAAACATCCGACGCGCACAACGCTGCTCTCTTCACGCACGACTTCACTCATGGTGCGCACCTGGCTGCGCGTCACCACGATGCCGGGATTGTTCAGTTCGTCTTCTTCCATGTCTTTTAGATCGAAACCTTTGGTTCCGTGGATCACAATATGATGCGGACGCAAATAAGGTGCCAGTGCGTGCATCATCCGGCGAAAACTGGTAGATGGTACGATCGGAAAGATCAGCGTACAATGGTGCGCCAGTTCGGCCAGGTCATTGGTTGCTGTGATCCGGGGCGATAAAGCCACGCCCAAATGGACATGGGTGCGGTTGATTTCCTCAACGGTTTCTTTTTTCCTGCTAAACAGCAGGACTTCGGCGTTGTGCGCCAGGGCATTTGCCACGGCAGTGCCGAAACTTCCGGCGCCGATTACCCCTACCGGGTTGTGTGCATTCATATTTATGCGTTAGGAGTCGGGGATTGCGAATTAGAAAATAGCATAACAAAAATGGATTACCGGATTTCGCCGGTAGCGTCGATAGTTTTGGTCCAAACGGATTTTCCTTCGGCGTCGTACACGGTGATCTCCAGTTGCCGCTCTTTACGGGGGCCGCTGAAGCGCAATACGGAGAAATTATGCCGGGCTACGGCGGTGCCTTCTACACGAAGTGGGTTGGTTTCTTTCGGGCCGTTTGGATTTACGCCTGAGCTGAGCGGCGAGGTGGTCAGATCGTACACCCAATTTCCGCGGGCATTTTTCAGGGCATTCAGTTCGGTAAAATGCACATCGCCGGTTAGGAAAATGACACCTTTTATGTTTTCGCGTTCGATATGCGCCAGAATACTGTCGCGCTCCGCTTCAAATAAATTGCTGTACCGTTCATTCGTTTTGATGGGGCTCAACACTTGCGCGCCAACGGCTACAATTTTAAACGGCGCCCGGCTCGCTGCCAGCGCGCCTAAGAACCACTCCCGCTGACTTTTGCCGAGCATGGTGCGCTCACAAGTTTCGCATTCGTTTGGGGTGCGAAAATACCGGTCGTCCAGTAAAAAAAAGTCCATGTCGGCGTATTGAAAAAAGGTGGTACAACCTTTTTGTCCGGGTATGCCGAATGTAGGGTTGCCCCAGAACGCCTTAAAAACCTCCCAGGCGGTTTCTTTATGAATCCAGGAGCCGTCGCTGTCGTTAGGGCCGAAATCATGGTCGTCCCAAATGGCATAGTGCTGAGTGGATGCCAGCAACGCTTGCATTTCGGGCAGCGATCGGGAGTGCGTGTATCGGTGCAGCATACCCGTGCGGGTAGCCCAGTCCGGTTCGCGGTAGTACACATTATCGCCCAGCCACACCATCAGGTCGGGCTTTTGGGCGGCAATTTGTGTATACAGGCCGTAATTACTGCCATACGGCGTACCGGGCCGGTCGTAAGGCGTTTCGTTGATATAGGCGCAACTGCCGGTGGCCAGGGAAAATGCCGGCGGATCGGTGCGCCATTGCCAGATGGGTTGAGTTTTGAACTGCGTTGGGTAGGGCAGCGACACTTTTTTCCGGTTGATATACAACTGGTACATATACGTTCTCCCGGGTTCCACCTGGTCGGCGATACACTTGGCCGTGTAGCCGGTGTTTTTTTCGGTTTGAACCTTATCCGTGGCATATTTTTTTGCCGGCTGTTCTGTGTCCCAATATTCAAAATGGACGGTGGCTGCTTGTTTTGTCTGCGCCCACAAGAGCGCTTCCTTCATGTCGACGTAGCCGATCATGGGCCCCGATTGCAACAGAGCGCTTTGAGCAGAGAGTACGATTGCCTGCGATAATATCAGTAAAACAGAAAAAATAAAACGTTGACGCATGATGATGAGATGTGAATCCGGCCGCACGGAGCGGCAGTTAAATATTTCTTAAGTCACTACGGAGCACCCAGCGTTCGGGTGTTTTGTATCGTCCTTACAAATAACGGCCAAGGTACGGCAAACGCCTGTTAAACTTCGTCTTAACCTTAAGCACATGATGCTAAAGCAAAGCTCGGCCGAAACCCAATTTGCTATTTGTATTTTTATAAAGAAAAAAATTTAATTTCACAAAAAACTTGCTTCATCCGAAAATAATACCTTAATTTGAAGCAATTAAAAAAGGAGGTTCGTCATGACAAAACGTATCGTATCACTCGCACTCCTGCTGACTTTTGCGTTCAACGCATTCGCTCAAACTACAGAAAAGACTTTTACCCGGTCGTTCAACACGGAAGGAAAAACCCGGATCAAGTTTGATTTACCCGGAACAATCGATTTGAAGGTATGGAACAATGCAACAATCCGGATGGAAATCACCGTGGATTTGCCTTCCGGCAACGTTTCCATGATCGATCAACTGTCCAATGTGGGGCGGTACAACCTGACAGCCCAAACCTCCGAAGAAACCCTGGTCATCACAGCGCCTAACTTGGCCAAAGTCGTGCGGGTAAAGGGCGAAGAATTGAAAGAAACGGTATCGTACATCATTTTTGTACCAAAAGATTTGCAAGTCGAAATGCACAGCCTGACGGCTATGGCGGAAATAAAGAAATAATTGTTTGAAGGTTATTGGTTTGAAGGTTTCTGGTTTGAGGGTTTCTGGTTGACGACACATCAATCAGGAACCCTCAAACGTTCTAAGAGACCCGTAACCTTTTTACCATTACCTTTGCACGACCAAACTGCATTAAATATGACTTACCGGCTTATCGTTTTATGCTGCCTGTGCCTGCCAACGTTCCGGGCTTCCGCCCAAATGGAACGCACGGTTTACCAGGTATTCGAAGTGGATTCCATCCAAACCGTTACGCTGGATATCGTCGGCTTTACCTATCCCGAGTTGCACGTCTGGGCGGGCAACAGTATCCTTACCGAAGCGAATATCCAGGTATGGGATGCTTCACCTGAAATCGTGAGTTATCTCATTGAAAAGGGACGTTATGCGTTCGAGTCGGAGAAAACGGCCGACGCGCTCCGTGTCTTCACCAAAATACGCAAACGCGAAGACATCAAATTGCCCGGCATGCAAAAAAAATGCGTGGAACAAACGACGATTAAGGTCTTTGTGCCGGACATTTACGACTGGGACCCCGCCGAATGGACACCCGAACAAACCGATAAGCCGAAAACATTGCGGCGAAAAATAAATTGATTCACATTTCTTTCCCGATAAAAACGGGACAAAATGACCCATGCCCACTACTGTTGAACTCGTGCTCCGCCCCGAAGAGCTGCACCATAGCGCCCTCCTGCGGCAAAAAGCCGCGCAGCAAACCGGTCTTTCCCCCGGACAAATTGCCCACCTCGAAATTTTAAAAAGTTCCCTCGACGCCCGCGGCCGCGATCCGGTATTCCGCCTGCGCGCCGAAGTGTACGGCCCCGGTGAAGTATTTACGCCGGAACCGGCCCTGCTCGATGCGTTAAAACCGGTTGATGGGCGCAAAGGGCGCGTCCTTATCGTCGGGGCAGGCCCGGCCGGTTATTTTGCCGCCCTCGAACTCCTCGAACTGGGTATGCAGCCCATCGTACTCGATCGCGGCAAGGACGTGCGTGCCCGCCGGCGCGATCTGCGCGCCATTCAACAATTCGGCGAGGTAAACCCGCACTCCAATTACTGCTTCGGTGAAGGCGGCGCGGGCACCTATTCCGACGGCAAACTGTACACCCGCTCCGACAAACGCGGCAACCTGCGCAAGGCCCTGCGCCTGCTGGTGGAACACGGCGCTAAATCCGACATCCTCACCGAGGCGCACCCGCATATCGGCTCCAACAAACTGCCCGGTGTGGTTCAAAACATCCGGGAAACGATTCTGCACTACGGCGGCGAAGTACATTTCGGCCAGATGGTCACTGATTTTTTGCTAAAAAACGGCCGCATCACCGGCGTTGTGACCCAGGCTGTCGAACCGGCTGCCGGCGCTTCATCTGCCGAGTGGCAGGCCGATGCCGTGATCCTCGCCACAGGCCACTCGGCGCGCGATATTTACCGGCTGCTGCACGCCAAAGGTATTCCGATCGAGGCCAAACCTTTTGCCCTCGGCGTACGGGTGGAGCACCCGCAAACTATGGTAGATAGCGTACAATACCGCCAAAGCCCGCGCGACGAGCGTTTGCCCGCCGCAAGCTACAGCCTGGTTTGCCAGGTGCGGGATCGGGGCGTGTTTTCGTTTTGTATGTGTCCCGGCGGGCTCATCGTTCCGGCGGCCACGGCCCCCGGCGAAATCGTAGTGAATGGCATGAGCATGAGCCGGCGCGATTCGCCGTTTGCCAACTCCGGCGTGGTGGTGGCCGTGGAACCGGAAGATCTGGCGCCCTGGCACAAACACGGCGTATTTGCCCACCTCGAATTTCAGGCCGAAGTGGAACGCCGTATGTTCGCTGCCGGCGACGGCAGCCAGAAAGCGCCCGCCCTGCGCCTGCCCGATTTTATCGCGGGGCGCATGTCGGCCGACTTGCCGGGGTCTTCTTATATCCCGGGCCTCTTCACGGCGCCGCTGTATGAATTGTTACCTCCTTTCATTTACAAACGCCTGCGCGACGGCTTGGGCCAGTTCGGAAAAATGATGCGGAGCTACCTCACGCAGGAAGCGGTGGTAGTGGGGACGGAAAGCCGCACCAGCGCGCCGCTGCGTATTCCGCGCGACCCCGTTTCGTTGATGCACCCGCAGGTTGCGGGGCTGTTTCCCTGTGGTGAAGGCGCGGGGTATGCCGGCGGCATTTTGTCGGCGGCCATGGACGGGCAGCGGGTGGCGCGGGCGGTTTATAGTTTGAAGGTTGAACGCTAACGCCCTTGCTGTCGTCGCGTCTGAAGACGCTCGACAGCAAGGGGGCGGCGCCGTCTGCCGTCCGTTCTTTGCCGCCGGAGGTCAGAAAATACCGGCTTTGGTGTGTAAGCCGGTCACGGATGAGGGCCTGCGGGGAGGGGCCGGGGTCGCCGGTACCGGCGCGCGTATTGCCGCGGCCGCCCTTCAGCGCCAGGTTGTCGTCCACGGTTCCGGAAAAACAGGCGTCGACGATGTAAAGGATGTGGCGGCAGGGAATGGAGGTCAGTTGGCGGCGCAGTTCGAGGTGCGACAGGTAGGTGTCGTTGTAGGCGTCTATCACTCTGCCGTTTTGAGGCACGAAATAACTGTTTTTCAGGTTTTCATCGGAGTGGCCGTGTCCGGAGAAAAAAAACATCAACTGCGCGTCGTCGTATATTTTAACCCGGCATTAAATTTTGCAGCCCGGGGGACCGGCAACGAAGGCAGGGAGGTCAATCGGGTACGCCTCGGTCAGGAAGAAAGGATACAAAAATCGCGTATAAATATATAAAAATAATATTTCTTACTCCAATTTTCTCAAAAACCAGTCTTTTTCCGTGAGTATTTCCTCTGTCAGGAGGGCGGCACGAAGGGCGTTTTTTTCAGACAGGTTTGATTGATTGAGGGCGATGAGTCTTTTGAGGTATTTGATAAAATTCTGGTAGTTCTCCCGGTGATACGCCAGCACTTTTTTCCGCCGGAGAAATATGTTAAAAGAATCGATAGCGGCGTCAAGCGTGCGCAGGGCTTCGGTTTCATAAAAGATTTTCAAAAGAAGGGTTTTGGCCGCCAGGGCAAGCAAAATATCCTGGTAATCAGCCTTTTGTAAAAAAGCGAGGGCTTGGTCGTATTGTTTTCGTTCGTAGGAAAGGCGTGCAAGATTAAAACTGACCATGCTTTCACGGTGCAGTTTCGGTAATTTGTCCTGGTTGTGCAGGATAAAATTTTCTACCCAATCAAACGCGCAGATTTTCAAACCCATCGCTACTGCGTTGCGGAAAGTAAACCTCGAAATTTCACCTTTTTCCAATAAAAACCCTTTTTCAAGCGCCAGTTTGTACAACTCCAGGCCTTCATGAGAATATTGGATCATCCCCTGATTCAGTTTTTTGATGCAGTAATTGAGGCTCAAAAGCAAGATGTCGCGGCACTCCTGCCGCGGGAAAACCTCCGCCATAGTGCCCAGGTAAGGCTTGAGCGACTCGAAATGCGCAGCGTCATCGGGGTTTTGCAAAGCCAGGCAACAATGGTAATATACGGCTATTCCGGGTTCGCCGAGCAGATGTTCAGACTGCCTGACTTTGTCCAACACTGCATCAAGTAGTCCAAAATCATAATCGGCCCGGTACACCGAACGGTGTGAAATGAGCTCGCAGGATAGTTTGAGTTTGCGCATGATAAAGGAGCGTTCCAATTCATCGGAAAAATCCTGCAGGTTGAGTTTTTGGGTGCGGGCGCCGGAAAGTTCGGCCCCGTAAAACAAGCGGCGCACCTGAAAACGATCCTCGTGCCAGCCGGGGTCGTGTCGTCGGGAGGCTTCTAATTTTTTTTCAGCTTTTTGCAAGGACTGCTGGGCCAAAACACTCAAGTCGAGTTTTTCAAACCGTTCTGCCAAAAGCCGGCTTTTGACGGTTGGATTTTCTTCTAATTCTTTGATTGCCAAATATGTGCGTACCAGTTCCGTTAATTTATGCAGCAACTGCCGGAAATGTTCCTGCCGGAACGGGCTGCCGGGATATACCGCCCGGTAGCACTCCACCCGCGAAGGGCAGCAGCACTTCAAGACTTGTTTTTGCAGAAACAAAAACATGTTTTTCAATTCCGGTGAGCCGCCGAAATGAGCAATCGCCGAAAATTTTTCCAAATCCGAACGTTCTGCCGCGCTAATCCGGTTTAAAATTAGCCAAACAGGTGTATTTTCCATAAATTAATTAAAACGTTTTTTATTATAAAATATTTATTTACAATTACTTACCAAATATTTTTTATCAAAAATAAGAAACGATTTCCAAATATTGTCCTTTGCTTCTCTTATTTTTTGCCCAACTTTTGCATCGACAACAGAAAAATGCAAACTCCACGCTGCTCAAGTTTGGAGGCCGACGATCGGTGCCCGTTTAAAAATATAAAACTTATGAAAAAACTCTCCACGCTGCTTTGGGCAATCCTTCTGAGCGCCGCTACGTATGCCCAATTACCCAATGGCTCGATTGCGCCGAACTTCACCGCAACCGACCTCCAGGGCAACACCTGGAACCTTTACGATATTCTTGACCAGGGAAAATCCGTGATGATCAATTTCTCCGCTACCTGGGCGCCGCCTGCCTGGAACTACCACAACACCAACATCTTGCAGCAGTTTTATGAACTCCACGGCCCCGCCGGCGACAACAGCGCGGTGGTTTTTTGGATCGAAGGGGATGTGTCCACCAATATAAATTGTATCACCAACAGCCCGGGCTGCAACACAGGAACACAGGGCGACTGGACAGCCGGCCAAACGTATCCGTTCTTCGACGACTCCAGTGGCAGCATTATGACCGCTTACCAAATTGGATACTTCCCGACCATCTACCTGATCTGTTCGGATAGAATCGTAAAAGAAGTCGGGCAAATCGGTTTGGCGCAATTGGAAACCGAGGCAGCCGTTTGCCCGGTCCTCTCGGAAACCACAAAAATCATAACCGGCTCTGTTGTGAAAGACGACAATACGAATTGTGTCGCCGACAACGGCGAAATCGCACTTTCCAATTGGGGCGTGACCGCTACGGGCCAAAACAACACCACGGTTAGTACGGTGAGCAATGCCAACGGCGTGTTTAAACTTTATGTCGATTCGCTCAATACGCCGTTTACCCTTTCATTTACGCCGCCGAATAACTGGTGGTCTCCCTGCCCTGCGCCCCCCCCGATTCCGGCCCCCGTTTCCGACACCATCGAGGTGTATCATGCCGCCGAGGTGGTCGTTGCTTGCCCCCAGCTGTCGGCCAAGATTGGTGCCCCTTTGTTGCGCCGCTGCTTCGACAATTATTTTCAGGTAGATGTCTGCAACAACGGGACAATCATGGCCGACGACGCTTATGTGGAAGTGATCCTGCCGCCGCCCGGTTTTTTGCCGGTAACTACGGCGTCGCTGCCCTTTGTTGTGCTGGCCCCTGGTGTTTACCGCTTCGACTTGGGCGATATCCAGGTGGGCGATTGCATCCATTTCAATCTAGTGTCCAAAGTTTCCTGTGATTCGGCCGGAATCGGCCAAACCTTGTGTTTCGAAGCGCACGCCTATCCCGATACGCTTTGCGAGCCGGTAGCCCCGGGGTGGAGCGGGGCCAGCGTTTCCGTGGGAGCGGGCTGCAACAACGGCGCGGCCGAATTTATCATCACCAACCAGGGCGAAGCGCCTATGCCCGGGCCGTCGAACTACATTGTGATCGAAGATGATGTGATGTTTTCGGAGGGCGTTTTCCAATTGAATGCCGGCGAATCGATTTCGGTCAGCGTACCAGACAACGGTTCCACCTGGCGCCTGGAAGCCCTGCAAGTGCCCAACCACCCGGTAACGGGCATTCCCTCCGCGGCTCTTGAAGGCTGTACGGTCCTGAGTACGTTTACTACCGGGTTTATCCTGGGTTACCCCATCTACGACCCGTCGCCGTCCTACGACATCGAGTGTCTGGAGGTCGTGGGCTCCTGGGACCCAAACGACAAAACCGGATTCCCGCTGGGGCTGACCAGCCAAAATTTAATCGCGAAAAATACCGATCTGGACTACCTTATTCGGTTCCAAAATACGGGCACAGACACCGCTTTCCAAGTCGTTGTCCGGGACACCCTTTCTAATAATGTAGTGTCCAATTCCATACGCCTGGGCGTTACCAGCCACCCCTATGAATTTGCGCTGGAAAATGGGAACGTTCTCGTTTTTACGTTTAAAGACATCAAATTAGTGGATAGTTTTGCCAACGAGCCGGCTTCGCATGGATTCTTGCGATTCAAAATTTTACAAAAACCGGATCTGCCCGACGGCACGGAAATTACCAACCGCGCGGGGATCTATTTCGACTTCAACCCGCCGGTGATGACGAATACGACCCTGCACCGGATCGGCACGGTCCCGCATGTTTCAGGGGTAACCGAGTTGGTGTCGGGCGGCGATCAATTGCGGGTTTACCCCAATCCATTAAACGGAGCCATGTTGCTGCGCACGGAAAAAGAGATGCCCCGGGGAGCGAGATGGTCGCTTTACGATTTTTCCGGCAAACAAATTGCCTCGGGCAACATGTATGGAAATACCGCTTCGCTGGGTATACACCTCAATGCGGCGGGACTTTACCATGTCGAGTTCAGCAGTAAGGAGGGCTGGCGGCTGGGCGGAGCCACGATAATGCGTTAATCGGGTTCGTTGATTTTCCCCGGCGCCGCGGTGCACCCGCCCGTTGCGGGTGCACCGCGGACAACACGGCTATCCCGCAGCCATTGCCGAATGAAAGTTACTGGTATTCCACTTATTGGCACAAATGTAATTAGTTAAGCAATTTAATTTACACTGAACTTGTGCATCAGCCAAGGTTTGAAGTTATTTAGGCCCCGCAATGCATCAACCCGCTTTTTCGTTTTTCCCCTCAAAACACCCGCCATGTCCAACTCCATCTCCTGTGCCTTGTTCGTACTTATCGTACTCGCCGCCGCATCCTGCACCGCTCCCCGATACCGGTTTGCAGAATCCGGAACAGACAATGCCATCACGGAATCCCTGTTCGACTTCAAAGAACGGACGATCAGCGAAGCGGATATTCAACGCATTCTCGACGGAAAAATCAACATCCCGGACACCATTCGGCTGGCCATATTTCAATTCGGCGGCGCCCCAATTATTTACCGGCGCTGGTACGACGAAGAAAACCTGAAAACGCGGCAACAATTGATTGACACGTTTACCCAGGCCATTCAAGGCGCCTCGCGTGTTCAAAAGGTTCTTTTGCTGCCAAGCATGGTGACCGGCAACCAGCCGAATATCCATCAGTTGCGGGAGTCGGCCGTGCGGCTGCAAGCCGATATGTTGCTGGTGTACAGCCTCCACAGCGATATTTTTCAAAAATACCGGGCTTTTAAAAAAGACGAAGTAAAGGCATTCGCCACCTGCGAGATGATCCTGATGGACATCCGCACCGGCGTCATTCCATTCACCAATATCGCCACCAAAAGCGCGCAAAGCAAAAAAGACAAGGAAGACTTTGATGCGGAAGAACTGAAAAACCGCGCACAGCAGATGGCCGTTTTGCAAGCCATGCTGGAAACGGGCAACCGGGTGGCCGGTTTTCTGAACGATCCGAAGTGAATTTGTGTTTAACCCCGGTATTTGCCCCGTTTACGCTGCGTGAAATAAATACCACGTAAACGCGTAACCCGTTATCAAAAGATCATGTCACAACATAAGATGAAATACGCCAAATATATACGACGCGCGGCTATTGTGTTTTCCGTGCTGCTGATAGCCGGTTTCGGGCTCGCGTACTATGCCGCACCCTATATGATCCTGACGCCCCGGAAGTACAATCTCTCCCGCACGCCGGCCGATCTGGAGTTGCCATACCAAAAAATTGAAGTAAAAACCGCCGACAGCCTGACGCTTCGCGGTTACTGGATTCACCAGCCGGGCGATACCGGCAAAACCACGATTATTTTGTTGCACGGCGTCGGCGGCTGCAAGGAGCATTGGTTGCCTACGGCAGCCTGGCTGTGGCAGGAAGGTTATGAAACGGTATTTGTGGACGGCCGCGCCCACGGCGAAAGCGACGGCCAATATTGCACGTACGGTTTTTTTGAAAAACACGACGTCAGCGCTATTACCGACTATGTTTTACAGCAAAAAAACGGCGGCCCGGTAGGCGTTTGGGGCAATTCTTTGGGTGGGGCTATCGCGGTGCAAGCGCTGGCCATGGAGCCGCGCCTGGCTTTCGGTATCATACAAAGCACCTTCGCCGATTTTCGCACGATTGTATTTGATTATCAGCAACAACGCCTGAAAATCCCCTGGCGCTGGTTTACCAACGACGGTATTGCCCGCGCAGTGGAAATGGCGCATTTCGAACCGGACTCTATACGGCCGGCGGAAGCGGCGCGGCATATCCGGCAGCCGGTGTTGTTGGCGCACGGCGATGCCGACGATCGTATCAAAGCGGACTACGGGCGCCAGATTTATGCCAATCTGGCTTCCGACGAAAAAGAATTACATATCATCCGCGGGGCCGGGCACTTGAACCTGATGGCACGGGGTGGGGAAGCATTCAAAGCGACGTTGCTCCGGTTTTTGGAGCAACAGGACTGAGCCTCCTCCTAATTCCGCATATCCGCTCCCCAGGTCAGTTTTTCGCGCAGGGTTTGCAGGAAGGTAGTGTCTTGTAGTTGTACGAGTTTGATCCGGAAATCATTTAGCCGCACGGCCAGCTGGTGTTTGGAGGTGATGAGTTCGAAACGGGAATCGAGGGTGCAGATAAAATTATCGCCCCGGCCTTCAATTTCGAAGGAGATGACGGACTGGTCGGATAATACGATGGGGCGCAGGTTGAGGTTGTGCGGCGCGACGGGCGTAATGACGAAATTGCCGGAATTGGGCAACACGATGGGGCCGCCGCAACTCAGCGAATAGGCCGTACTGCCGGTAGGGGTGGCGATGACGATGCCGTCGGCCCAGTAGGAATTGAGGTAGTCGCCGTTGAGGAAAGTATGGATGGTGATCATGGAGGAGGTGTCGCGTTTCAGCAGGGTACAGTCGTTGAGCGCGAAGGGGATGTCACCGAAAAGCTCCGGCGAGCTTTCCAAATAGAGCATGGCTCTTTCATTGATATTATACCGGCCGGCGGCAAGTTTGCCGATGGAATCGGCGATATGGTGTTTGTCGATACTGGCCAAAAAGCCCAGCCTTCCCAGGTTGATCCCGAGCATGGGCACCCCGGCGTCGCGTATCAAGGTAACGGCGTTGAGCATAGTCCCGTCGCCGCCCAATACGATCACAAAATCGATGCGGTGTACGCGGAAATCCCGGTAACCGTCGAACGGTGCATAAGGCCCGTCAAAACGAACTTTATCCTCCAGATCGCGCAGGTAGGGCGTGTACACGTAGGTAGTAATCCCGTTGGCATACAAAGTATCGAACAGCGCCTGAATGTGGGGCAGATCCTTGTCTTTGTACTGTTTGCCGAAAACGACGACTTGCATTCAGAGAATGATGAATGATGAATGATGAATGATGAATGATGAATGATGAATGTGCGGTTGAACCGGAACTTCATCTTATTTTGCAGCAAATTCGGAGTTTTGCCTGTAATCCCATTCATCATTCATCATTTATCATTCATCATTCGTTCAAATGCCTGCACTTTCCTTTCGCGACGTCATCCTCCAAGAAAAAGAACAACTCCGGCTGCGCCGGGAAAAACTGAAGATAGCGCATGGTACGCCGGCGCAGGAAAACTGGTTCGGCATTGCTTTGTCGGGTGGCGGCATCCGTTCGGCAACCATCAATATGGGCTTTTTGAAAACACTCCATCGTTTCGGGATTTTACAAAAAGCCGATTACCTGAGTAGCGTTTCGGGTGGCGGATATACCCACGCGTACGTGCAGACGACGGCAAAAAAGAGCGGAGATTTGGCGCACGCCTTTTCGGAAGAACATACGGATGCGATGCGGCAACACGGCGAATACCTCACGCCGGGAAAGGGATTTTGGAAAACCGGCAATACTTTTCTGCTCGCGGTGGCGTACTTCGTTAGTTGGTGCATGAGCATGATCAGCCCGCTCATCATCGTGGGGATCGGCTATTACGCTTATGGTATCGCGGCCCAGTTGCTGGGATCGAACCCGTTTTCGGGTACGGCTATGCCGGCTTCTGAGGTGGCGCGCCTGGCGACTTATGCCGTGGTGGCTATTTTTGGTGTTCACTTCCTGACGAATATTTACCTGAATTTCAGCCTGAGCGTTTCCAAAGTATTTAACAAACTGGAAACCGTGCTCGCAGCCCTGGTACTGCTCGTTTATGTGTGGCTGATCATAGCCGATATGGGCAGCCTGGGGTACACCGACGGGATACCGGCAGCCTTGTTAAAAATTGCGACCCTGTTTGTTTTGGGTTTTTATATCAATCCGAACGCGATCAGCTTTCACCGGTATTACCGCAAACAGTTGGCCGATATGTATTTGCGCTTTGCTCCCGGGTATAAAAATATTCCGCTCAAAGACCTCTTCGATGCCCAGTCAAACGATCCGAAACAATTCGTGGCGCCGTACCCCCTGATCAATACGTGCCTGAACCTACAAAACCCCGCCGGCGATGATAAATTTATGGGCGCCAAGGCCAGCGACTATTTCCTGCTCAGTCCCCTGTTCTGCGGTTCCAAACTGACTGGCTACGTGCCGACCACCTTTTACGACGACTACCGCAATATGACGCTGCCGGCGGCAGTGACGATTTCGGCGGCAGCCGTCAACCCCGGATTGGGGATGTATTCCAGCAAACTGCTGAGCATTCTGATTACCCTCGCCAACGCGCGCCTGGGTTTTTGGGTGTCCAATCCTTTGGTGCTGAAAAAAACCTACGACTTGGTGTGGTGGCCCATTTATTTTTTCCGGGAATTGCTGGGCCGCATCGGCACGAACAACACCATGGTTAATATTTCCGACGGCGGGCACATCGAAAACCTCGGTGTGTACGAACTGCTGCGCCGGGGCTGCCGGCTGATCGTGGCCGTGGATGCCGGCGAAGACAAAATCTATACGTTTGCCGATCTGAATAACCTGCTGATCCGCGCCCGCAACGAACTGGGGCTCGAAATCCGCTTTCGCGAAAAACATCAACCCGAAGAACTCATCCGGCCGCGACCTACCCAGGTGTACTCGAAACAACGCTTCGCCATCGCCGATATTTACCAGTGGTGGACAGATGAGAAAATTGCCGAGCCGGGCAAACCCGAACGGCCCGGCGAAATCGTTAACTTCGACGAGCCGCGGAAAGTCGGGACGTTTATTTATGTCAAATCTTCCGTGACGGCGCCTACCGGCAAACCCGTATTGGACAAAAAAGAGGCGCTGAAATACGGCACCTATAAATATAAAATCTACCACCCGGACTTTCCGCACGAATCCACCAGCGACCAGTTTTTCGATCCCATCCAGTGGGAAGCCTATTACCAACTCGGCCAATACCTCGGAGCCGATATGCTGGGCCTGAGCGACCTGGAAAAATACGAAGCCGGCAGCGCCCCGCAACTAACCGTAGAAAATCTGATCGGTTGGTTCGACGATCCCGAAAACTGTCCGCTGTTTGCGCTGCCGGGCGTGGTAGCAGACGACGATCTCGAAGTTTTGCAGTCACGCGGGATAGAAGAGCCGGAAGTGAAGTACCGGATGTGAGGACAAGCAAACCAATTTTTCTTACCTTCGCACGTTTTTCCACGCTCCCGGGCGTTAATCAAATTTGTTGCCCGGCCGGGCGAAATATGCCGTCGTTTCCAATCTGCTGATTGTCAACCCAAAACCGGAGACGCGACGGTAAATTCAATTTGTATGCTAAGCCACCGGCACTGCGACCGAATGCCGGGCAACGACAAAAACAGTACCTCCACGACTTATGCGAAATTTATTTTCGTCTTTTTTTCAACACGAGTACGTCCAGACCCTGCTTCACTGGATATCCGTGATAACTACTCCGGTACGTTCCGTATGGGCTGCCATCACGGCGCCGCTTCAGCCCGTATTGGCACCTTTACGCGCTAAATGGGCTTCGTTCGCTGCGCATTACCCACGCTCGGCAAGGGCGGCTTCCTGGGTCGCTTTCGCGGTGCGCTGGGGCTTCTATTTCCTGCTGTTCCTGATTTTAGGCGTCTGGATCGGGCTGTTCGGCGGCCTCCCGAACAGTGAAGAATTGAAGACCATCGAAACGGCCAACGCCACGGAAATATATACCGTCGACAGCGTACTGATCGGGCGTTTTTATGTGGAGAACCGCACGACGATTACTCTGGATAAAATTTCGCCCTACGTCGTTACGGCCCTGCTGGCCACCGAGGACAAACGGTTTTTCGAGCACAGCGGTATCGATTTGCAGAGCTGGCTGCGGGTGGCCTACGGCTTCCTGTCGGGCAAAGAATCGTTGGGCGGCGGCTCTACCTTGGGCCAGCAATTGGCCAAAAACCTGTATCCGCGCAAACGTTACCTTATCCCCGGCGTTAGCATCGTCATCAATAAAATTCGTGAAAACTTTATTTCCGTGCGCCTGGAGCGCATATATACCAAAGCCGATCTCCTAAACTTGTACCTCAATACCGTGCCGTTCGGGGGCGACCGTTTCGGTATCAGCGTGGCTTCCCGGCACTTTTTCAACAAACGCCCGCGCGACCTCAGTCCCGACCAGGCCGCTACCCTCATCGGGATGCTGAAAGCTTCCACGTACTACGACCCCGTGCGTAACCCCGAAAATGCCCGAAAACGCCGGAATATTGTGCTTTACCAAATGGTGCGAAACAGCACCTTCGCCGTGTCGGTCCGCAGCGATGAAGCCGGGATGGATCAGGTACAGGAAATGATTAAAAATGGGAAGGTTACCCAGGAGCAATACGAAGTGCTGATTAAAAAACCGGTCGGCGCCAAACGGTACACCAGCAACGGCAACAACGACGGGGCGGCCACCTACTTCCGGGAGTACCTGCGTACCGATATAATGCCTAAACTGCTGAAAGGGTATACGAAGGAAGACGGCACCAATTACAATTTGTACACCGATGGGCTGAAAGTATACACTACGCTGCACAGCAAAATCCAGCAATACGCCGAAGAAGCCGTGCAAAAACAGATGCAGTCACTCCAGGAACAATTTGACAAACACTGGAAAAACTATAAACAGGAGAAACCGTGGGGCGACGACAAATGGATCGACGAGCAGGTACGTCGCAGCGAACGCTGGGCTGCGCTGAAAGAAGCGGGCCTCAGCAACGAAGAAGCCATCGCCAATTTTGAACAACCCGTTCGTATGACTATTTTTTCCTGGGGGAAAAATACGACGGAAGTGGATACGACCATGTCTCCCATCGACAGCGTACGGCACTTTTTCTGCCTGCTCAACTGCGGTTTTATGGCCATGGACCATCACAACGGCTACGTGCGGGCCTGGATAGGCGGCACCAATTTTAAATACTTCAAATACGACCATATCAAAAGCACGCGGCAGGTAGGCTCCACGTTCAAACCGATTGTGTACGCGGCCGCCTTGCAGGACAGTATGCGCCCCTGCACCTATTTGCCTAACCAAATCGTAAAAATACAGGATTGGGAACCGCACAACTCTGACGAGAACTACGGTGGCTGGTGCTCATTGGTCGGTGGTTTAGCGCTTTCCGTGAACGTCATTGCCGCCCAGCTCATCGAAAAAGTCGGTATCGAACACACGATCCAGTTGGCCCGCAAAATGGGCGTCACCTCCACGTTGCCCCGCGAATTCGGCATCAGCCTCGGCGCTGCCGATATTTCGTTGTACGATATGATGAAGGTGTATGGTACGATCGCCAATGAAGGAAAACGCCCCGATCCGGTGGTGGTGGTACGGGTCACCAACCGGAGAGGTGAAGTAATTTACGACTATAAAGAAGAACAGGCAAAAAACCCGCAGCCGGTAGTGGAGGCACTTACCCCCGACGAGGCCGCCACTATGACCAGAATGTTACAAGCTGTAATCAATTCGGGTACCGGGGGCCGGTTCCGCTATGGATTTGGGCTATACCAGGGCGATTTTGCCGGTAAAACGGGCACCACCCAAAATCAGGCCGACGGGTGGTTTATGTGTTTCAACCCCGACTTGGTCACCGGCGCCTGGGTGGGTGCTGAAAGCCCGGCGGTGCGGTTCCGTTCGATGAGTCTCGGACAGGGTTCCTCAATGGCTTTGCCCATCGTGGCCTGGTTCTGGCACAAAATGGCCAACGACCCCAAATTTGTCAAAATGTACCAGGCGCGTTTTCCCGAACCTAAACCTGAAGTTGCCGGGCGCTTTGGCTGCCCCTACCGGATCGACATTTCTCCCGATACCCTCAACATGCTGCTGGCCGATACCACCATCCGCGATTCCCTGCGCGCCGGCGGGTATAAAAACCTGAAAGAAACAGCGGAAAAGTTCTTCGAACAAACCGAAGGCGAAGGTGGGAACACAGACCAGGACCCGGAAAAAAAACGCGGCATCCTTGACCGGCTTTTTGGCCGCAAACAGGAGGAAACGCCAAAAAAAGATCAGCAATAAAAGGTTTGAAGGTTACTGGTTTGAGGGTTACTGGTTAGCAGCCCCAGAAACCTTCAAACCCTCAAACCAGTAACCCTCAAACCCCATCAATGATCTTCCGGACGGCCGAGCATTTTACCTTCACTGAATAATTTTTTCAGTTGTTCTTCTTCCTGTCGCTCTTCCTCGGTAGCCACGGGCATATCCATTTGCCGAAGGTCCGGCTGGCCGGCATCTACCCAGGCGGTATACCAGGAGCTGGCCACAGCGTGAATAGCGGCGCGCATCCGGCGTTCTACCATGCCCTGTAAAGCCGTTTGGTAGGTAGCGGCAAAATCGCGGCAGGGCGCAATAATCACCACCCCGTTTCGCATATCCGGGCAAACCTGGCGGTCCTTTGGAATACTCACGCGCAATGCCCATTCAATCGAGAGCACACTGTCGACCATACTATTGCTGGCCAGTACCATGTCCCAGAAAAAGTCGGTGGTACGGTCCACGTATTGGGGTTTTCCAACAAAATAATCATACTGCTCGTCGGCAAACAGTTCGGGTATGCGGCTTTCCCAAAAGCCGTGAATCCCTTCCTGACCGGTTTTCTGACCGTTGTAGTTGCTCGTGGTATGCAGCGGAACATGGGCATCGCCGATATAATGACCCATGTCGGCGCAGAGGCGGAGTATCCGTTTGCTGTCGCGGTAGCGGAAAGCATTGGTGAGGTCGCGTTGCATTTTTTGCAGGTGCCAGGGCAGGATGCCGTGGGTGGACAAGCTTTCCCGAAAAAAAGCCGCCTGCCAGGCGGTGGAGTCGTATCCATTGCTGCGCAAAAACTGCCCGAGGGAATCAACATGCAGCGATTTATCCTCATAGCTCAACCGGGGTGCGACGAAGCGGGAAAAATAGCGCCGCCAGGAATCGCCGGGATCGTAGGGCATGGCCCGCTCCCCGCCAAAAATAAGCACCGTATCGCCGGAAGGATTTACACCCCAAATATCGGCGTATTGCAGCATGGCTTCCGGGAGCGTACGCGGCAGACCTTCGAAGGGCGCTTCTCCATAATTATCCAAATCGATATAATGCCGGGGCGCTTCGAAGGTGGTGGAGTAGCGCCGCATATCGGGGTCGGTGGCATGGTCGGAAATCCAGTCGATGTTCGGTTTGAAAAAAACCATCATTTCCGGCGGCAACGTCAGTATGGCCAGCCGGTTGATGCGGCGATGCGCGAAAAAGCCCCAATCCGGGGTGATATCCGGCGGCGGTGAAAAGGAAAAAAAGAGTGGGCAAATAAATAGTAAAATAATCCAGCCGTTTTTTTTCATATTTTTTATATGACTAGGACACACTCACTTCTGCGCCGGCATACAGGGGAAAGTCCTTCATAAATGCATTCACTTCCCGGCGCACTGTGGCGTGCTGTTCGCTGTCTTCCGGTCGCGAGAGGACGGCGTCGACCCATTCGACCACGCGCCGGCAGTCATCTTCCCGGAAGCCGCGGCTGGTGATGGCGGCAGTGCCGACACGAATGCCGGAGGTAGTCATGGGTGGCTGCGGGTCGAAAGGGATCATGTTTTTATTCACCGTGATATCGGCTTCGCCGAGGGCGTTTTCCGCCACTCTTCCGGTCACGCCTTTAGAGCGCAGGTCGATGAGCATCAGGTGGTTGTCGGTGCCGCCGGAAATGATGTTATAGCCCCGTTGCACAAATTCTTCTGCCATAACGCCGGCATTTTTAATCACTTGCCGGCCGTAGGTTTTAAATTCCGGCTGCAATGCTTCGCCGAAAGCCACAGCTTTTGCGGCGATGACGTGCTCCAACGGGCCGCCCTGCATGCCGGGGAATACACCGCTGTCGAGAATACTCGACATCATGATCGGGGCGCCTTTTTTCGTGGTGCGTCCCCAGGGATTTTCAAAATCGTTGCCCATGAGGATAATACCGCCCCTTGGGCCGCGCAGGGTTTTGTGGGTGGTGCTGGTCACGATGTGGCAATGCTGCATCGGATTGTTGAGCAAACCGGCAGCAATCAGGCCCGCCGGGTGTGCGATATCGGCCAGGAGCAGGGCGCCTACGCGGTCGGCAATTTGCCGGAACCGGGCATAATCCCAATCGCGGGCATAAGCCGAGGCGCCGCAAATAATAAGTTTCGGTTGTTCTCTTAGAGCAATTTCCTCCACTTTATTCATATCAATCCGGCCGGTATTTTCTTCCACGCCGTAAAACGAAGGTTGGTACACTTTGCCGGAAAAATTGACCGGAGAGCCGTGGCTGAGGTGTCCGCCATGTGCGAGGTTGAAGCCCAGGATTTTATCGCCGGGATGCAGACAGGCGAGAAACACCGCCGCATTGGCCTGCGCGCCGGAGTGCGGCTGCACATTGGCCCAAGCCGCACCGAAGACTTCCTTGATACGATCGATGGCCAATTGTTCCACCTCGTCCACCACTTCGCAACCGCCGTAATACCGCCGACCCGGATAACCTTCGGCGTATTTATTGGTCAGGCAAGAACCCATAGCGTCTAATACGGGCTGGCTGGTGAAATTTTCGGAAGCGATGAGTTCGAGGCCGCGCCGCTGGCGGTCGAGTTCCTTGTTTATTAACGAAAATACGATGTCCTGCATGAGGCGTTTAAGTTTAGCAACTCCGGTAGCCAGCACGAGCGGGCAGAAAACGAGAGCCGTGTTTTTAGATGTGCAAAGGCAGTCTGAAATATGATGCAAAATTAGCTAATTGCACGTTATTTGATTTTACTTTCGCAGCCTAACAATAATCATTCCTTTCCTATGACAAACGAACCCGTTAGCCTCGATCTCGCCGCCTTGCGACGCAACTATACCCGCGAATCACTTTCCGAAACAGGGGTAAATCCTGACCCCTTCAAACAGTTCGATCATTGGTTTCGCGAGGCATCAGACAGCCAGCTGCCCGAACCCAACGCCATGACCCTGGCTACTGCCACTCAACATGGCCGCCCCAGCGCGCGAACGGTGTTGCTCAAAGGTTTCGACCACCAGGGTTTTGTGTTTTACACCAATTATGAAAGCCGTAAGGGACTCGAAATCGACGAAAACCCGCAAATAGCCCTGTTGTTTACCTGGCTCGAACTGGAAAGACAGATACGTATAGAAGGTACGGCGGAGCGTGTAAGCCCGGAAGAATCCGAAGCGTATTTTCAAAGCCGCCCGAAAGGCAGCCAGATCGGCGCTTGGGCAAGCCCGCAAAGTCGGGTCATTACCGGCCGCGAACTGCTGGAGGAAAAAATGGAGGAACTGAACGATACCTTTAAACACGAAGAAAATCTGCCCCTGCCCCCTTTCTGGGGTGGCTACCGGCTGCGGCCGGAATGTATCGAATTTTGGCAAGGCCGGGAAAATCGCCTGCACGACCGGATTCAATATACCCGGACGGATACCGGATGGAAAATTGAGCGGCTGGCACCGTAAATGGGTTTGGAGGTTTCTCGTTAGAATAACCTCCAAACCCCCAAACCTCTTTTCAAGGTTTCGTCTGCAACGAAATCAAATTCGCAAACAGGCGATAGGCGCCCGGTACACCGGCGGGCAGTTCGCGGAAAAAGGAAAGCCCGGTATAAATAAGTTGTCCCTCACCATAAGGCGCTACCAGAAGCGATCCGTCGGCGGCTTTTTCGCCGGGGTCGTTGCTGGACAACAGTGCGGTAAAGCGCGCATCCCATTCCGAAGGGAAATACAAGCCGCGTTCCTGCACCCAACCTTTAAAATCATCGGCTGTAATTTTGTTCGGTATATTGAGCAACGGATGATCCGGTTGCAAAAAACGTACCTCGGCAGTTTCATCGGTCACACGGGCCCGGCCCCCTTTCAGGTTATAGGGCGCCAGATTATCTACAAAAAGATCGAAGCCTGTGTTGTATTGCGTGATCAGGGTTCCGCCCGTTTTTACGTACTCAAATAATTTCGGCTGGTGGAACCGGAGCGCTTCGCGGGTATTGTACGCCCGGATGCCGAGCACGATGGCGTCGAATTTTCGAAGATTTTCCGGCGAAAAGTCCTTGTCTTCCAACATAGTCACTTCACAACCCATTTGCCGCAGGGCAGTGGGCAGTTCGTCGCCGGCGCCCATATAGTAGCCGATGTTTTTGGCGGTTACCCGCAGGTCGAGGCGCGCAGCGTGGGTTTCGGCCGGCAGCAATACGTTTTGTTGCGGGATATGGTCGTACTTGATGGTAACCAAACGGTTGGAATACACCTTGTCGCCTATTTTGGCTTTTGCCGTCAGGATGGCCTCGCCGGGCGCAGCGCTTCCTTCCACGGTAAACGTGAAGGATTTTTCTTCCCCTTTTTTCTTGAATTCAAACTTTTGTTCGCCTTCGAGGGTCGTCCATCCGCTGCCGTTGCCGGCCACGGACAGGGCGCCGGCAATGTTGTCGCGGCCGGCCTCTACGTGTACCACCACGGCGCGCCGACGGTCGGTGAACAAGTAAGATTGTTCTTCAAACCGCACATACACGGGCGGCAACACATCGAAGGGCCGCCAGACTTCGCCCCGGGCCGGCTCCTCCGTTTTATACGCGACTTCGGAATCGAACTCCAGGGGAATTCCGTTTACGGTAACAGACCAGCGCGCCTTGAAGGAGCGGGGCGTTTCGGGCAGCCCGCGCAGTTCCTGCTCGCGTACTGTGTACATGCCGATCTCCGAGCTTTCACGCAGCCAATACGGCGCGGTGAAGGCGGCATTATCCGGCAACCGAACGGTTTTATTCAATACCCAGCCCTTGTTCGTGGCCATGATATTGCTCATTGTCGTATCAAAAAGAGCAGGTAACACGGAGAGGCGGGACAATACGACCTCGCCGGAAAACGGCGCCCGGTAAATACATTCGAGGCGCAGCGCAACGGAGTCGCCGGGCGTAGCGGCGGGTTCGGCCGCGGTAGCTTCAATATAAAGTCCCAGGCAGCCCCGGATCACTTCTTTGATTTCCGCCAGTTTGATGTTTTTCCAAAAGCCGTCGGGCAGGGCTTTGATGAGGGTCAGGGCATTCAACAAATAGGGCACGGATGCTGCCGGGTTCCCCGGGTTGAAATTTTGCTCCACGCCGGCCAGGATTTTGCCGATGGGTTCGCCGCCGGGCACCCGGGTCCAGGTGGTGTTTATGCCTTCGAACAGGTCGCCGCCGGGCGGGCGCTCGCCCTGGATAAAATCCAGCCATTCCATACTTTCTCCCCGGCTGCTCATGGCGCCAAAGCCCTGGCAACGATGCATGGAGCGCGCTTCAGCGGCCACCTCGTTGTTGCTTTTGCCTTTCAGCGGGAAATACACGCCCAGGTCGAGGGTGAACAAATGGCTTTTATCCATTTTATCGAAAGCCTCACGGCCGCCAAAAAACCACCAGGAGGTGTTGAAAAACTGGCGGCGCGGCTGCCAGGGCGTGGTGTATTTGAGTTGTTCCGGGTAAACGTCGGTTTTGCCGGCCAGTTCGAAGGCCTCTACCGACAGCATGCCCGAAGCGGTATGATGCCCGTGTGTGTCGTATTTTTTGTCGTGGTAAAAACGGTTGATGATCACATCGGGCTGCGTCTGCCGGATGGTCCAAACTACATCGGATAACACTTCGTCTTTGTTCCAAAGGCGCATCGTTTCGTCGGGGGTTTTGGAAAAACCGAAGTCGTTGGCGCGGGTAAACCGTTGTTTGCCGCCGTCGACCGAGCGGGCCATCAACAACTCTTCCGTGCGCAACACGCCCAACAGTTCGCGCATTTCCGGGCCGATCAGGTTCTGGCCGCCATCGCCGCGCGTGAGCGACAGGTAGTTGACGTTGTACAGTTTTTCATTGGCGCAATAACTGATCATACGCTGGTTCTCATCGTCCGGGTGCGCCGCCACGTATAGCACCGAACCCAGTACGTTCAGTTTTTTAATGGCCTGCTGGAGATCGGAGGCGGAGGGCTTTGCCGGCATTTGGGCTTGTGTCGGAGTAGGCAGTAGGCAGTAGGCGGTGAGCAGCAGGCAGTAGGCGGTTTGCAGTAGGCGGTTTGCAGTAGGCAGTTTGCAGTAGGCAGTTTGCAGTAGGCGGTAGGCAGTAGGCGAGGGACAAAAGACCGGGTTATTGACGTTAAGCCCTTGGACAGGTGTAGAGAAGTTTTGTTATTCATAGCTGAAGCCGGGTAGTTTAAGGTGGCAAAAGTAGATAGAAAAAAACAAGGAAGGGTGGAGATGGTTGAGCGATAGTATATTTCAAAATCGGGCTTTTGACCTGAACTATGTTGAACCAAACTACCAAATCCGTTGAACCGGATATAAATCAAAAGCGGAGTCACTACTCACCACTGGCATATTTTCGAAGATAGCCTGGGCAATAATAAGCCGGTCAAAAGGATCGCGATGTAGTAGCGCGTATCAATAAGGAGATTCATTCCATGTACTCTTTGAAGTCTTCGAGGGGGGCATTAAAGTCAGCGGACATGACAAATCGTGCTTTGCTAAAGCCTGCGCGACGGCGTTTACCTTTAGTGAGCGGCTGCAAAACCACTACCACGTCATAATTCCCCTCCGGCACACCTGGTAACAAAATGACAGGGTTTTTCCCCTGGATATATGCCTCTTTAGATATTGTGATCATTGAAAATCGAATTACTGTTCCACAAAAACAAGCAAATTTAGCCATCCGCTGCAATTTCCCAGTTACTGTTATCTTGCATGAAACTATTTTTTGACAAAAATAAGGGAAACGCAGATGTTTTCCCATCTCTATTTAAATTACCTTGCCCAATCCACTATCCTCATACCAATCTTCTGCATCCCAATAATATTTCCCAATTTTGCCAGCCCCCTTCACTCTAAAGCCAAAAGAAATTACATGACCACCCTCTACCTCTGTTTTGCCAATTCGGATGCCAGCCCACTGCCCACCCTGCGCGACGAACAACGCGACATCAAACAAGCCCTGCTGAAGGGCGCCAGCGCCGGCCATTTTTATGTGCTCGAAGAGGCTTTCGCCACCACCAATGCCGTGGTGAATGCCTTGCAGCAAATCCGGCCCAACCTCGCTATTTTTCACTATAGCGGCCACGCCGGCAAAGACCGTTTAGAGTTGGGCGCCGCGGCGGCTTATGCCGAGGGATTGGCGCAACTGTTCAGCAAATGTCCGCAACTGCAATTGGTATTGCTCAACGGCTGCTCCACCCTTGGGCAGGTGAAAGCCCTGCATGAAGCCGGCGTACCGCTGGTGATCGCCACGAGCGCACCCATTGACGACCGTAAAGCCGCCACCTTCGGCGCCCGTTTTTACAAGGCCCTGGGCGAAAACCAGTCCATCCGCGAAGCCTACGAACTGGCAAAAGCGGAAATTCTGACCATTGACAACAAAATAAACTTTACCGAAACCCGGAGCATCGGTTTTACCGGGGAACAGGAGGAAAAAGCCGGAGAAGCCACCTGGGGCATGTTCACCAAACCCGGCCGCGAGGCTGCCGAAGACTGGCGCCTGCCCACCGTGCGACCCATCCAGGGCGACGTGCCCAAACCCAACCAACGCCTGTACGCTGCTTTTATACCGGCCTTAGCGCCATTCAGCCCCGAGGCCCAAAAAATCCTGAACGACGAAGACATGGGCCAGGAAACGGACGAGGTGACCCGCCGGGAAGTCATTTTGAAAAGCCTGCCACACCCGGTGAGCGAGCAAATCCGCAAACTGATCGCGCCCGATGCGGGCAACACCACCGATACCTTTTTCGACCGCTACACGACCAGCCGGCTGGAACAGTGCGTCGTGGCCTACAGCACCATCATAGAATTGCTCATGTACGTGATGCTGGCGCAATTGTGGGACGAAATGGTGAATAAAAAAGTGACGGCACTGCCCGCCGTGGAAGCAAACGAATTGCGCCGGTATTTCACTATGCCGAAAACCGAACGCGCCAAATACAGCCTGCGGAATGTGGTGCGCGCGGTGCGCCAGGTGTTCGACAACAACAACATCCCTTATTTCGTGGAAGAACTCCAGCCTGTGGCCGCTTACGCCGCCGACGATAACCACCCGTTTGCAAAAGCCTGCGTGTTCTTCGAAAGCGTACGACTCAAGCTGGCTTCCGGCACGGTGGAAGACCAGGAAGGCGAGTACCTGGCCATTGAAGCCGAAGCCGAATTGTGCGCATTCATCAAACCGCTCGGCTTTCTGGCCAAATACGGCATGGATTCCATCAAAGACATCAGCATTTATAAAAACAGGTTTTACCCGACGGCCAAGTACCAGCACAAAATGACCAAATTAGAGCAGCGTTTCGTAGGCTTGGCCAATACTGTGGAGCGGTACGATGAATTCATCGAAAATGCATCGGTCATTATCACCAATGGCAAACGGCACCTCAACCTCTCGCCTTTCGTGATCGACGAAAATGCCTTCAACGACAAAGCCGCCATCGACAAAATCCTGTACTTCGACTACTTCGATAAAAACAATAAACAACTGACGTTCAAACACGTGTACAAACCCGCCGTGATGCCGTTAGTCGTTCAGGAGGGCGAAACCGAAGTGGGCAGAAAGGTATTGCATCGCGAAATATTAGGCCAACTGAATGCTTTCTCTCAATTGTTGTTCCAGCAAAACCTCGAAAACTTATGATCCGCAGTCCGTTTAAATTTTTAGACCCGTTCGGGCCCAACGACAGCAAGGTGTTTTTCGGCCGCAGCGCCGAAATCGATGAACTCTACGCCCTCGTTTTCCGCACACCCCTGCTGCTGGTGTACGGACTCACCGGCACCGGCAAAACCAGCCTGATCGATTGTGGCCTGCGCAACCGCTTCGACGGCACCGACTGGCTGCCCTTTTATGTGCGCCGCAAAGACAATCTAAACGATTCGCTGCGCGAGATGCTCCGCAATGCCCTGCCCGACGACAAACCCCGCGATCTGCCCGAAACAGTGAGCTACCTCTACCGCTACTTTTTGCGGCCGGTGTACCTCATTTTCGACCAGTTCGAAGAGTTGTTCATTTTGGGTACACCGGAAGAACAAGCGGAGTTCAAGCAGAACCTCAAAAAACTCATCGACGCCAACCTGACCTGCAAGATCATCCTCATCATGCGGGAGGAATACATCGGCTGGCTCTACGATTTCGAGCGCGAGATACCGGCCATCTTCGATTTTCGCCTGCGCGTGGAAACCATGAAACGCAAAAACGTGGAAGACGTGATCGAAAAAAGCTGCGCGGCCTTCAATATCGCCCTCGAAGCGCCCCAGGACAATATCCGGCAGATATACGACAACGTGAGCGAAGGCAAAGCCGTGGTGCAATTACCCTATTTACAAGTATATTTGGATACCTTGTACCGGACGGACGTGCAGCGTACCTACCCGGCCGGCGCTCTGCCCACCGACGAACAACCCTATCCGCCCCTCACCTTTACCGGCAAAGAAATCGCCGAATGCGGCCATATCAGCGGCGTGCTGGAGGGTTTTTTGCGCGAAAAAGTGACGGAACTACAGGAAAGTATGGCAAAGAAATACCCCGGCCTGCCCGCCGACGCCGTCAAGACCGTGCTCAACAGTTTTGTGACGCCCCAGGGCACCAAAAAACCCATGCCCTACGAGTTGATCGACGACCGTATCCGGCTCCTGTTTCCGCCCGACATCCTGCGCGACTTCAACGCCGCCTTCATCCACGACACCGTACGCAACCTGGAGCAAAACCGGGTACTGCGCGACAGCGGCGAAACCTTCGAACTGGCGCACGACACCCTGGCGCACAAAATATTCGAAAACCGCAGCGAAGAAGACAAACGCCGGGAAGAAGTACAGGCCCGGCTGCTGACGGCCTTTAAAGAATACCAGGAAAGCGGCACCTATTTGAATGCTCCCCAAATCGCCCGACTGGAAGAATGGCTGCCGCTCCTGCGCTTGTCGCCGGCTGAAGCGGATTTCGTGGCCGCCAGCCGGGCTGCGGTGGAAGCCCAGCGCAACAAGGAACGCGAAGAAGCGGAAAAGGAGCGGCGGCTGCGCCTTGAGGCCGAGCGGGCGAAAAAACGGGCGCAGGTATTTACGTATATCGCCTCGGCGGTGGCGGTGGCGGCGGTAATAGCAGGAATTTTTGCTTTTGAGCAGCAGCAAAGGGCCATTGCAAATGAAAGGGAAGCCGAGGCCCAAAAGCGCCGCACCGACGCTGTGCTGGATAAGATTTATTTTTATGATGGTAAGTTTGGTTTAGCTTATGATAAGAGTAGTCAGAAATACGGATATATCGATAAAGAATTAAATACCAAAATAGCATTCAATTACGATGAAGCATTTTCTTTTGAGTATACTGGGTATGCCAGGGTAAAACGTGAAGACGAATATAATATAGATACTTACTTTTTAATCGATACCCTTGGTAATGAATACAAACTGGCAACAGAGCTCAATCAATTAGATCGTACTATTACGGCACTGGATTTACGCTCAAAAAATCTGGAGACTATCCCAGCCGAAGTATATCAACATCAACAATTGGCAGTTTTAATACTCAGTCAAAACCAAATTTCCAATTTGCCCGATAGCATCGGGGTGTTAAAGAATCTCCAGTCTCTTTTTTTGGATGGCAATCAACTGTACAGCCTGCCGGCTGAAATCGGGCAATTGAAGCAGTTGCAATACTTGGATTTGAATAATAATCAACTGACGAGCCTTCCTGCTGAAATCGGTCAATTGCAGGAGTTACAATACTTGGATTTGAATAATAATCAACTGACGAACCTGCCCGCTGAACTCGGACAATTGAAGCAGTTGCAATTCTTGTATTTGTTTAAAAATCGACTGACGAGCCTTCCGGCTGAAATCGTGCAATTGAAGCAGTTACAAGACTTGTATTTGAATGATAATAAACTGACGAGCCTTCCGGCTGAAATCGGGCAATTGAAGCAGTTACAAAACTTGGATTTGAGTAACAATGCACTGACGAGACTACCGGCTGAACTCGGGCAATTGAAGCAGTTAAATTCCTTGGTTTTGTATAAAAATCGACTGACGAACCTTCCGGTTGAAATCGGGCAATTGCAGCAGTTACAATCCTTGAGTTTTGTTGGCAATGAATTGACAAGCCTTCCGGCTGAAATCTGGCAATTGAAGCAGTTGCAAGACTTGAATTTGAGCAACAATCCACTGAAAAGCCTTCCGGCTGGAATCGGGCAGTTGAAGCAGGTACAATCTTTGTCTTTAAGGTACATTCAACTGACGAGCCTTCCGGCTGAAATCGGGCAGTTGCGGCAGTTAACAAAGTTGGATTTGCGTGGTAATCAAGTGCCTAAACCGGAAATAAAATCCTTACAGCGCAGGATGCCCTGGTGCGAAATAGAATTTACGCCACCACCGACTGCCGATGAGTTGTTCGAAGCAGAAAGATACAAGGAAGCATTGCTTGCTGCACAAGAAGCATTCGCCCGGGATTCGACGGAAGCTGAAATTTATTATCCCTTAAGTTATTACGCCCTTTATGCCGGCGAATACCCAAAAGCCATTGAATACGCCCAAAAAGCACTGCAATTGGATCCGGAAGCCGTAGCAGAAGAACGATATCTGGCCCTAGGCTATTTACTAAACGGTCAATACGGGCAAGCCGAAGTAATTTATAAAAAATGGAAAGGCCGGAAGTTTGCGGAAAGGGACAAAAACACCGCGGATGCAACCTTCCTGCGAGTCATCGCCCGCCTGGAAGCCGCCGGCATCACGCATCCGGATTTTGAGAAGGTGAGGCAATTGTTTGGTGAATAGGGGGAGTTTAATCTCAACAACGCGCTCAGATTTCAGTCTAAAATTTGTTTTATTAAAACAAATTATTTTACATTTGTGCCATTTGTTAACCTTTTAAACTCAAAATCATGGCGCAAGTTTCCGATCAGCAACATTTTAAACAATTTGTCGTCGAAGTCAAGACGATGATCCGCGCCGCGCAGTATCGCGCGTTGCAGGCCGTCAATCGTGAATTGATCGATCTGTACTGGAATTTGGGACGACTCATCACCGAACGGCAGGAGCAGCACGGCTGGGGCAAAAGTGTGGTAGAGAATTTATCCAAAGAACTGCAACTCGAATTCCCCGGCGAATCGGGCTACTCGGCCGGTAATCTTTGGAGAATGCGCAATTTTTACAGCATTTACCATTCTTCTGAAATTCTCGCGCCAATGGCGCGAGAAATTGGCTGGACGCATAACTACGTCATTTTTGAAAAATGCAAAGACGCACTTCAACGCGAATTCTACCTCCGAATGACCCGCAAATATGGCTGGACCAAAGCGGTACTGATCCACCACATCGAGAATCAATCCTACGAAAAGTACCTGAACAACCAGACTAATTTCGATCAGACGCTGCCTGAGCAATACCGCCTGCAAGCTAATCTTGCGATCAAAGATGAATACACCTTTGATTTCCTGGAGCTAGGCGAAGAACATTCAGAATATGAACTGGAGCAAAGCCTGATGAAAAATATCCGCGCTTTTCTGATTGAAATGGGCGGCGACTTTGCATTCCTGGGAAATCAATACGTTTTGGAGGTAGGCGGTAAACCGTTTAAAATAGACCTGTTGCTTTTTCACCGCCGGCTACGGAGTTTGATTGCCATAGACCTGAAAGTGCGCGAATTTGAGCCGGAGCACAAAGGGAAAATGGAGTTTTACCTGACTGCCCTGAACGAGCAGATGAAACTGTCCGATGAAAACGATGCTATCGGCATTATCATTTGCAAGTCGAAAAACAAGACGATTGTGGAATATGCACTGAAAAGTTCGACACATCCCATTGGCGTTGCAAACTATATGATTACGCAACAATTGCCCGCCGATTACGTCGGGCTATTGCCTTCCGAATCCGATATTGTGGAGCGCTTGAAATACTTGGAGTAGATTTCGTGATTTATGCAGGCCGTCAATCGTGAATTGATCGATCTGTACTGGAATTTGGAACGGCTCATCACCGAACGGCAGGAACAGCACGGCTGGGGCAAACGTGTGGTCGAGAATTTATCCAAAGAACTGCAACTCGAACTCCCCGGCGAATCGGGTCTCCCGCAGATTTCACAGATCAACGCAGATTTTTATTTTGACAGCTTGTAAAAATAATCTGCGAAAATCTGCGGCATCTGCGGGAGATGGACTTATGATACAGCCTCTTTGGTTGGCCACTAAGTAACCTCGGCAAAGTGGCTATTGCAGCCGGAATCTTTGGCTAATGCGGGAATTTTATCTTGAATTATGCCGGCACGAATTTCTGCAACCGCTAAGCACACAGGCAACCCGCGACTTCACATCCGCATCTGACAGAACATAAATAACTACTTCATGAATCGACCCGCTGTGTGGATGAGCGTACTCCTGTTGTTCGGATGCTCCCAAAGCAAATTAATGCACGTGATGACGAAAAGCCCCCGTATGGATATCGACGACCGGGAGCGGCAGGGAAACAAGTATCAACAAGACGTTTATTATCTGGCTGCCGTCATCCGGAATGCCTATCCACGGTTGGGGGATAAAATTAATGCAGCCCAATTTGAGGCAGAAACCGGTCGCCTGATCCAGGCATGCAAACACATAAGATCAGATCATGATTTTGCCGTTGCCCTGCAACAGTTTATGGCAAAGTTGAAGGACGGCCATTCCAGCGTAAATAGTTTGAGTTTTTATAAAAAAGGCGACAACAGGTATTCCATTAGTTTATTTATAGAGGGCGACCGTTTTCTGGTTTCAAATATCGACCGTACAGCGGACAGCACCCTGGTTGGACACCCGGTGATCGCGATCAATGGTATCCCAATCAAGATGGTTCAGCAACGAATCACCAACTTTGAATCATCTGAAAATGAACACTTTGCCTATTATCGTTTTCAAAACAAAGTGGCCTACCCGGATTATTGGAAAGCCATCGGCGTCATCCAGACCCCGCGCGACAGCCTGGCGCTGACGATACTAAACGGCAATGGCGAACCGGTTACCGTACATCTGACGCCAAAACCACACTATAATTTTTATAAAATTATAAATAAACAGTCCCCTTATCCCTTTACAAAACAACAAAACAATGGCTTTTTCTATAAAATATTGGAAGATGAAAAGGTCGGTTACCTTCAAATGAATACCTGCCTGGATTATGTTGCCGTAAAAAGCGAGATCGACAACTATACCAACTTCATAACTAAACCACTTGCTTTATCCTTTATGAAAAAAAGGACACGGCATGCCGAAAATTTTGGATTGGTCCTGCAAAAGCTGTTTTCGGAGATTCAGGAAAAAGATATTCAAACCTTGGTACTGGATTTACGCTACAACACCGGCGGCGACGAACGGCTTGGAAAACAACTTATCTGGTATTTGACAGAACGTACCAATGTTAAAGGTTTTCAGGATTATTATCAGATATCCGGCTATTTGAAACAACAGGTTAAACAGGATTATAAATTTTTTGCAAAACAATATAAGAAAAAGTATGGAGCAACAATGCCGGTGGACACGTTGCTCCATATAACAAAATCTATATTTGACGATCCTGCCTATTTTCAGGATATTGAAAAACCGGAAAGCCCTTTTCTCCTGGACCGTCGCATTTCAAAATTCAAAGGCAAGGTATATGTACTTACTGCCCCCAGAACCTTCAGCGCCGCCCAGGTTTTGGCAACAACGCTTAAAGACAACGGATTGGCCGTAATTGTCGGCGCTCCCGTCGGAAATAAACCAAGTTGTCAGACAGGAGCGTCGCTCTTTAAACTCCCTAACACCAAACTGATTATTTCCCTGTCGTATCTCTATATGGAACGCCCCGACACCAGCAGAAACGATGAAAATACGTTGTATCCCGATGTCCTGATTGAAAAGACCTTACCGGCGATGCGGAACGGGCATGATGAACCATTTGAATGGATCATCGGATCCCACCAGTAAACTGCAAATATTCCCTAAGCCCGCACAACAACCACCTTCCCGCTCTGCACCTGTCCGCCCTTCCATATCCGGAGGGTATAAAAACCTTCATTCAGGTCGTTGACCGGCACGGTATGCGTTCCGGCGCTCAGTTGGGCGAGGCTGCGTACCGCCTTCCCTTCCGCATCGTACAACGTCACCTTATCGGCATCGAAGGGCAACTCCAGGGTAAAATGATGACTGGCCGGATTGGGATAATACACGATGGGGCCCATCGACTCACCGTTACCCTGCCCTTGTTGTTGGCCCGACTGCGCCTGCTGATCGTGAAAACGGATCGTCGATTTGCCCTCGCAGCTCGGTACGGCGGTGTATTCGGTGATGAGCCGCACGAGCAGGTCGTTGAGCAGTTCTACTTTATACTCGTCGGTCGTCGGTTCCAGGTGTTTACCGCCGATACCGGAGTGGTCGGTGAGAAATACATAACTGCCGTTGGTGGCCAGGCCAAAAAATTTCATCAGAAACTCGGTGTCTTTCTGAATACCGCTGGCGCTTACCGGTACGATACGGATACCCTTTTTGGCGGCTTCCCGGATGCTTTTTTGCAAACTTTCGAGCACTGCGGGTTCCTGGTGCGGGCTGGCATCGAGCACCAGAAAACAGATACGGGCCACGGCTTCCGTGCTCCAGGGCTGGCGGTATATGGCTTCTTCCAGGGCACTATGTACCGCTTCGGGATAGTCGCCACCGCCGCCGGCAAATTGTTTGCGGATATAATCCACGGTTTTGGCGATGTCGTGGTTCAGGGCGCTGCTTTTGGTGATGTATTCGTCGCCTTTATCGCGGTAAAAAACCGAGCCCATGCGCACGGCCAGGTCGGGATTGACGGCCTTAACGCTTCCGATCACGTCGAGCAATTCGGTCTTCAGGTATTCCAGTTCGTCGCCCATGCTGCCGGTGGCGTCTACGGCCCATACGATATCGAGGTTTTGGGCATGTTTGCACTCGCGAGTGATTTTATGGCGGTTCAGGCTTTCGGCAAATGGTTTGGCGGCGCCCAGTTTGTGTTTTTCACCATCCACCCATGCCTGGAGGGTAAGGTTCCCCGTTGTTGCCTGGCCGTTCAGTCCGTTCCATAGTTCGGCGCGGCCCATATTGTCGGTGCGGGCCTCCCATACTGTCGTACCTTTTTGATCCAGCATTTGTATTGCGGCATCGGTGATGGGCAGTTCCTGTTCGTTTTGGAGCAGCAGGGTGTAGCGTTGTTTGGGGTAAAATCCGTACATTTTCTGGTATGCGTCAATTTCGCCGTCGGCCTGCAAATCCAGCCAGTGTTTGCTCCAGTTGTGCAGGTCGTTCCACTCGCCGGCGGTGAGCAGGCCGGCGCGAGGGGCAGGCTGGCCGGGGCGGCCGGGCGTTGGGACGGGCTTTCCAGTATCGTCGTCAGGCGGGGCCACTTCGTATAAGACCACCGATTCCGATTCTCTGGACAGTTCGTCTTTTGCGATTGCCGGGGTGTACGGAGCGTCATCGTATGTTGCCGGTTCCGCGCGGTAGGGGTCTCCCCTTTTCGCGGGAGCGGGCGCCGGTTTGGCGGCAGTAGTGGGTGCGGACTTCCTTTTGGCGCTACGCGATTCTTCTTTTCTGCCGGCTGGCTTCTTGTCCGAATAGGTAGCCGCTTCCGACCGCGCAGCCTCCCGGCGGGATTTTACGGCATGTCCAACGACAACGACCTCTTCCAGTAGTGCACCGCTGTGCAGCGTCATATCCAGGGTGGTTTCCTGCGCTGCTTGTACGTTTACGTCGAGTATACGCTTCGACTCAAAACCGGTATACGAGAATTCGACATCGTAGGCGCCGGGTTCGAGTTCAATGCGGTATTTGCCTTCTACGTCGCTGACGGCCCCCTTGATAAAAGTGCTTCCTTTTGTTACCCGAATGTTGACGCCGATCAACGCTTCTCCGTTTTGATCGGTAATTTTACCGGCTAATACCGTTCCGGTATTGAGTTTAAAGGCACTCAGGGCAAGCAAGGCGAGGCAAAGGAGGACAAGAACTTGTTTCATCGGTAGTAGTTTTTATGAATGAAAATAGAAGAGCGGCCAACAGATGTTCTTACCCTCCAAATTACATAATGTATAAAATGTAACCTGAAATTTTTCGGAAACCGCTACTATTGCAGGCTTTGAATAAAAACAAATAATATGCTGCGGTACAACCTGAGTTACTGGGAACGGGAAACATTTTTTAAAGACTTCGACGTGGCCGTCATCGGCAGCGGCATCGTGGGTTTGGCGGCAGCCATGCACCTCAAAACGCTCGACCCGCGCCTGAACGTGGCCGTACTGGAGCGCGGCGTACTGCCGGCAGGCGCCAGTACCCGGAACGCCGGCTTTGCCTGCTTTGGCTCCATGACCGAATTGCTCGACGATATAGCCCAATTTGGCGAAGACCAGGTGCTCACCGTGGTGGAAAAACGTTGGCGCGGACTACAACGCCTTCGCGCCCTGGTGGGCGATGCCAATATGGACTTCCAACAGCTGGGCGGCTACGAAATGTTTACCGATGACGAGGAGGATGTTTTCCAACAATGTCTGGAACGTATACCCGAATTTAACCATAAAATCGGCGCTATCACCCAGCACCCGGAGGGCTATAAATTGGTGGACGACCGCCTGCCCGACTTCGGTTTTCGCGGGGTGCGCCACCTCATCCTCAATCAGCCCGAAGGCCAGGTGCATACCGGAAAAATGATGTCCACGCTGCTCCGTATTGCCGAAAGTCAGGGGATAAAAATTTTCAACGGTATCGCCATCCGGCGCATGGAAGACACTTCGCAAGGGGTGGAACTTGAAACCGATGCAGGCTGGACCCTTCGTGTGCCACGTATCCTGATCGCCGTCAATGCTTTTGTCAAAACCCTGCTCCCGGGCACCGACGTGATTCCGGCACGCAACCAGGTGCTCATCACGCATCCTATCCCCGGACTGAGTATCGAGGGTTGTTTTCACTACGACCGGGGTTATTACTATTTCCGCAACATCGACGGGCGCATCCTGCTCGGCGGCGGCCGTCATTTGGATAATGCATCGGAACAAACCGCCGAATTCGGCCCGAACGAATTGATCCGAAGCGCCCTGGTACAGTTGCTCAGAACCGTCGTTTGCCCGGCCCGGCCCGTGGAGGTAGACGCCTGGTGGACCGGCATTCTCGGCCTCGGTTCTGTCAAAAAACCTATTGTGGAGCGTTATTCCGACAACGTGGTCATTGCCGTACGATTGAGCGGAATGGGCGTGGCCATCGGAACCTTGATCGGGCAGGAAGGTGCGGAACTGTTGCTTAAATGACCCCAATGACTAAATACCCCCAATGACGCTCAATGACTAAATACCCCCAATGACGCTCAATGACGAAATGACCCCAATGACGCTCAATGACGACAAATGACAAAAATCCTCTACGTCGAAGACGAGCCCTTTTTGGGCAAAATCGTCAAGGAAAGCCTGGAGAGCCGGGCTTTCGAGGTGCTGATGGTCACCGACGGCGCCCGGGTGATGACCGCGCTCGGGCAATTTAAACCCGACATCTGCGTACTCGACGTGATGCTGCCCCATCGCGATGGATTTTCTATTGGCTCGGAAATTCGCCACAACCACCCGGCGCTGCCCATCCTGTTTCTGACGGCCAAAGACCAAACGGAAGACGTACTCAAAGGTTTTGCCGCCGGCGGCAACGACTACGTACGCAAACCTTTCAGCATGGAAGAACTTATTGTGCGGGTCAACAACCTGGTAGCGTTATCGAAGGGTAAAAAAGCCGCCGCGCAAGACCCGAATGCGGGCACCGCCATTGGGCAATACGAATTTTTTCCGCTCAAATACGAGCTGCGCTACACGCCTGACGGCACATCCCGCAAACTCAGCGCTCGCGAGGCGGACTTGCTCAATATCCTGATCGCGCACCGCAACTTCACCGTCGCCCGCAAAGAAATCTTGCTCCAGGTATGGGGCGACGACAACTTTTTCAACTCCCGCAACCTCGATGTCTATATCACCAAACTGCGCGACTACCTGCGACAGGATCCGGCGATCGAGATTATAACCATCAAGGGTGTGGGGTATCATTTTGTAGCAGGGTAAAAAATATGGACATTATCTTCGAAGACCCCTTCCTTCTCGCCATCAACAAACCCGCCGGCCTCTCCTCGGAAAGCGGCCTGGCAAGCCACCCCTCGGCAGAAAACGAGGCCTTGCAGCTCGTTGTGGCCCGATCCGCCCGGCCCGATATTAAACTATACCTGCGCGCGGTACACCGGCTCGACCGCGCATCCAGCGGCGTACTGCTTCTGGCCAAATCAAAATCGGTACTGAGCAACCTGATGGCCCAGTTCGAGCGCCATACAGTCGAAAAGGTTTACCTGGTAGAGGTGGTAGCCGTGCCACCGGAGGCTGACGGGACGCTTCGTCATTTTCTGAAAAGAACGCCGGATGGCAAATTGGCCCTGGTATTTGATGAACAGGTCAGCGGAAGCCAGGCGGCGGAACTGCGTTACCGGATATTGGAAAAAACTGGCGGGGGCGCCCGGCTCGAAATTTTTCCGGCTACCGGACGTTTTCATCAAATCCGGGCCCAATTGGCCCATATCGGTTGTCCCATCGTCGGCGACACGCGTTATGGCGGGCCGTTTTGGCAGGAACACGCGATAAAACTGCACGCCTGCCGGTTGAGCGTCGAACACCCGAAAAGTGGGGAACCGCTCGTTTTGGAAGCGCCGCTACCTGAAAATTGGTGACGCTGGAAATTTTTCAAATCTCGATCATGCGCTTTTTCATTTTTTTGTTTTTCCCGATTACCCTCTTTGCTCAAACCATCGACAATCCCCGCAACGAACTGCGCAATTACGACGAAGATATTCGTTCGGTACAACTATACCTGAGCGGGGCGCCGCTGACTTTTCCGATGGTCAACTTAGACGCCGCCTATGGTTCCCTGGTGTTGAATTTTGACCATCTGGGCGTCGATGTGCGGGATTATGTGTACTCCATTCAATTGTGCGACGCCGACTGGCAGCCCACTGAACTCGATGATAATCAGTACATCGAGGGGTTTACCGAAGACCGGATTACGGAATTTTATAACTCCTTCAATACCCTTCAGCAGTATGTGCATTACACCCTGTATCTGCCCAATCAGAATGTACGCTGGACGAAATCGGGCAACTACCTGCTCAAAGTATACGACAACACCGATGAAAAAATGTTGGTGCTGGTGCGCCGGTTTCTGGTGGTGGAATCGGAGTGGAGTGCCGCCACCGAATTCGTCAAACCGGTTCGGGTGGATAAATTGAACACGCACCACGAAATCGATTTTATCGTCAGCGCCAAGGGCTCCCGTATTTCATATCCACAAAAAGAAGTGGCAGCGTATGTGATGCAAAACGGCCGATGGGACACTGCCATCGGGCCTTTGCCCCCCTATGTGGTGCGGCAGGATCAGCTGGTGTTCGACTACCAGGATAAAATCGTTTTCCCGGCAGGCAAAGAATGGCGGTTTTTTGATATGCGCTCGTTTATTTACCGGGGCGAATTTGTACGGAATATCCGGAACAACGCCGAGTATTTTGACGTGACGTTGTTCACCGAAGAAACCAGGGCCAACCGGCCTTATGTGTACCGGGGCGACCTGAACGGCCGGTTTAGTATCGAAACCAGCACCCCGGGCGATACCCTCGAAAATTGCGATTACGCCATGGTACTTTTTTCGATTAAACAAAACGCCCCGTTTGATGACGGGGACGTGTATATTTTTGGCGAGTTGTCCGACTGGCAATTGAAACCGGAGTTCAAAATGCGCTACGAAGAAAGCGTGAGTGCGTATGTGTGCGAAGCGTTTCTGAAACAAGGCTACTACAACTACCAGTACCTCGTCGTTGACCGGAAAACCGGCCAGGTGGATGAAGAAGGCCTCGAAGGCAACTGGTACGAAGCCGCCAACCAATACTATATCTTCGTTTATTACCGCCCCTTCGGCCAACGTTACGACCGGCTCATGATGGCGACCGTGATGGATACGCGGCAGCGGTAACTATTCCACCGCTGAATAAAAAAAACGTCTCGCAGCCTGTTATCGACTGCGAGACGTTTTGATTGATGGGGCAAACAGATGCTTCATAATCGTGTTTGCGACCGGTTCCGCTTCAGGCTTCTTTCAACATTTTATTACCAAATATCAGCAGAACGAGCAGAAGAAAAGTGAGAATCATCATCGGATTAAATGTTTTTTGTGAAAAATTAAGTTTGGATAATCGACAGATGGATCGTTTTTACAAAGTAGCGCATAAGTACTTAGTCGCACAAGACCTCAAAACGTTAATGCGCGTTAATGAATTGCTAAGAGTGCGCTTTTGATCAATTCTATCTGTTCTGAAACTGCTGTAAGATCCATCCCGTCCCCATCACCAAACCGCAGCCCAACGGATTATACCACAGATAGGCGTCTTTATTGACAAAAAAGAACAGGTAAATGATGATAATTTGAGTGATCACTGCTGCCTGGAACACCGCTTTACCCTGAACTGTTTTTAAAAAGAACGCAGTAAAGAATATCCCCAGAATCGTGCCATAAAATATGGAACCGACCATATTAACAGCTTGAATCAAATTATCGAACAAATCGGCGTAGGTGGCGAAAACCACGATAATTATGCCCCAGCCCACTGTAAACCAACGAGATACGCGAAAATAGTGGGTATCGTCCCGATCGGTTACAATCGACCTGCGGTAAATGTCCGATACGGAAGTAGCGGTCAGTGCGCTCAATTGAGAGGCCGTGCTTCCCCAGGATGCGCAAAAGATCATCGCCAGCATCAGCCCGACCAGCCCCGTTGGAATATGCTCCAAAATAAAATTGATGAATACATAATCCTTATCCTTGGCATCCACACCCGGGTCGGCTTTTTTTATCAATATTTCTGCCGCCGCTCTTAATTCATTTCGCTGGCGCTCGATTTGTTTCAATTGTTCCTGTGCCTCGGCAGGGATAGTGGTATTGCCGCGCTGCATTTCTGTGGTTATGCCGGAAAGAATCGTCTGCTTTTGGGCGAACAACGCTTCATCGCGGGTTTCCAATTGTTTGAATTCGGACGCCTGTGCAGAGTGCTCAACTTTATCCCGGTGCACCTGGTTAAAATGGAGCGGTGGCGCATTGAATTGGTAAAAAACAAAAACCATCACCCCAACCGCCAACACCAGAAACTGCATTGGAACTTTAATAATGCCGTTGAATAGCAAGCCAACCCGGCTTTCTTTCAGGGATTTACCCGACAGATAGCGCCCCACCTGGCTTTGGTCGGTGCCGAAGTAGGATAGAAACAGAAACGTTGCACCCAGAATACCGGACCAAACATTGTAGCGGTCGGCCCAATCGAACGACCAATCGATCACCTGCGTTTTTCCGGTTACGCCGGCAATTTGCCAGGCCTCCACGAGTCCCACGCCATCGGGCAATTGAAACAGCACCAAAAAAAAGGCAAGCACCAGACTGCTCAAAATGATGCCCATCTGCAATTCCTGGGTTCGACTCACCGCAACACTACCCCCTGTGGTTGTATATAATACCACGAAAACAGTCATCAGAAAATTTGTAAAAGCAAGATTCCAACCCAACACAACGCTCAGGATAATTCCAGGGGCATATATACTGATCGCCGTGGCCACACCACGCTGGATCAGAAACAAAATAGCCGTCAGCATGCGCATCCGGAGATCGAATCGCTGTTCCAGATATTCATAAGCGGTCGTAACGCGCAACTTGTAATATACCGGTAGCACAAATACCGCCAGGAATACCATCGCAATCGGCATTCCGAAATAAAACTGCACGAACTGCATCCCGTCGGAAAAACCTTGTCCGGGAGTACTGAGGAAAGTGATGGCGCTCGCCTGCGTAGCCATGATGCTCAGGCCTATTGACCACCAGGGCAAATCGCGTTTACCTGCCAGAAAATTTTCACTCGAGTCAATATTCCGGCTTCTCCACATACCGTAAACCACTACGCCTCCCAGTGCCAGTGCCAATACAATCCAATCAAAAATTTGCATGCGATGTCCAGGTTAGAATGGTTTTGGATTTGAAGGTTAGGGGTTTAGAGGTTTCCGGATTGGTGAAAAACTGGGTTTGATTATCTCACCGACAGATAAACGATAATGGCCAGCAGGCCAAGAAAAAATAGCCAGGCCCAAAGGCTGAGGCTGTTTTCCCGCCACACATTGAACAATTTTTCCATCACATTTCGCCAATCCAGGTCTCTTGCCGAACGCTCGTGAATCAGGCAAAAAAAACGGCGCTGGCCTTTGCGGCCCTGATCGCCGTGTTTGGACAGGATCATGAAATCGGGGTTCAGGAAGCGCAGGTCGAACAACTCGCTGCGTCCCGCAATTTCGATAATGATCGTGTTGTACTCCCCTAATTTTCGCCAAACGCCCTTGATCAGGTTCCCGTCCAACGACATCAGGTACTCGCCGCCGGCATTGAAAATATGAAGAATAGCCTCGTGAAAACCTTCGTCGTCGCGCACCTCCTTCCAGCGTTTGCCGATCCAAAAATTTTCCTCGCGCAAGTCCTCGCCATAGGGAATTACTTTGGGCAGAATAAAATCCAGGTGCTGATCCAGCGTACCCAAATCGCGGGGCAAATCAGGACTAAAAGCGCGGGAGATATCGTTAAAGAAACCGAATTCGAAAGCCATGTTCGTTGGTACGTTGAACATTTACCGCGGTAAAAATGGGGAAAACCCCGGCATTCCCGGCAAAAAACTGTTTGAAAACGTTTTTCGTCCGTATTTTGCAAATTTAAGGTTATGAAATACTCGCTTTTGGCCAATGGCCACCGCATTGCATATTCCGCTTCCGCGCGGCCCAATAGCACTATTCCGCTGGTTTTATTACACGGATTTTGCGAAGATTCGACGATCTGGGCGCCTGTGTTGCCCCGGCTCCGCAAACTGCGGACGGTATGTATTGACCTGCCGGGGTTTGGCGGCTCCGGGCAGCCGTTGGCGCCTGGTATGGAGGCCTGTTCCGAGGCCGTGTGCGCCGTGCTGAACGAGCTCGGCGCCGAACGCTGTGTATTGGCCGGACATTCTATGGGGGGCTATGCGGCACTGGCATTTGCCCGAAACCATCCGGAGCGACTGGCTGGACTGGCGCTGGTGCATTCGCACCCGTTTGAAGACAGTCCGGAGCGGAAAGAAAACCGCCGCCGGGGGATCGAAATGCTGCAATCCGGCAAAAAGGACCTGTATGTAGCCCAATTGTTTCCCGGTTTGTTTGCCCCCGATTTTGTCCGCGAAAACCCGGCCGTGGTGGAAGCGCTGATCCGGCAAGGACGCAAGCAACCGGAAGCAGGCATTATTGCCGCACTGGAAGGCATGATTAACCGGGTCGACCATCAGGACACCTTAAAAACAGCGCCCTGTCCGGTGCTTTTTCTCGGCGGCGAACTCGATGCCATCGTTCCACCCGAATGGAACCTGAAATCGGCCCACCTACCGGATATAGCCGACGTCCATTTATTGGCCGGCGTCGGGCACATGGCCATGTTTGAAGCGCCCGAACAAACCGCGGACATCCTGCTCCGTTTTTGGCATTTTTGTGAAAACAGTTTCAAATAATATCCCAACAGTACCTTGAAAGGTCAACTTTCAAGACCATTCTTCCGTTTTTGTGCCTCTTTTAGTCCCACGCCACAGGACCAAACCAGAAACCCTCAAACTAGAAACCTCCAAACCTCCAAACCCCCAAACCTCCAAACCTCCCAACCCCACACCCCCAAACCTCCAAACCCCCAAACCCCCAACCCCCCAAACCCTCAAACCTATATAAATCATGACCAACACCATCATACGTCGCGTTATTCTCCTGGGCGCATTCTCGATCCTGAGTTTGTTAGCCGTTCAGGCTTATTGGGTGCTGCGCTCCTGGGATTTGCAGGAGCGGGAGTTTAACCGCAAGGTGTACCAGGCACTGCTCGATACGGCCCGCGACCTGGCCCG
>CAUJEY010000191.1 GCA_963169325.1 Bacteroidota bacterium | reverse complement strand
TTTTGCCCAATAATAAAGAATCCATTCCTCCACCGTCAACCGTCCACCGTCTACCGTCCACCGTCTACCGTCCACCGTCTCCCGTTAATACACCGCTTTAAACTGTAAACTTAACCTGGTCGGAATTTCGTCCGGGGTAGTATTGCGCAGGCGCAAGGCCAGGTCGATACTGAACCTGCTGTCCGACATGATGCGTTTGGAATCGGCCAGACCGGGGATGAGTTCCAGCGTGTTGTTAGGGTCGATGGGTGTAGGGAAGCGGTAAGCGACTTCGATAAAACCGTTGGGGTCGGTTTCCTGGTACACGCGCAGGGTGGCTTCTTCCACGATACTGAAGTCGGCATCGCCAAAAATACCCGTAATGGCGGCTTTAGCCGTGATAATATGGACAACCTCGTCATTCGTTTTCCCATATTGATTCAGCAGCGCTTCATAGCGGGTGGAAAGGTTTTTCAGGTAAAAATGGTGCGTGGAAACACCGCCTATCCCGGCAGGAATGGTAAACTCCTGCTGAAACATCATATCAAATCCGGGACCGTTGTCTTCTTGTTGACAACCGCAAAAAAGCAACACGATGGCCAAAAGGCTTGTTGCAACAGGTAAACGTAGCGGCGTGAAAATGCCTGTGTTTTTTACCATTCCATTTTCTTTACCTCCAAGACGCAAATTATGGGAAAAAGGTTGTTCCGGAGGAAGGGTTTGTAGGTTTGGGGGGTATCGGTTGCGGGCTTGAAAATAGATGCCGTTTATGCTTTGCGCTGGGGGAGCATTGAGGTCAAATTTTATTACAGCGCAGGTTCGGATACACCTGGCAGGGCGTTTCAATGATGAAAAAAGGGTCGTTGTTGCTCAGAGATTTAGAGTATTACAAAATGAATGATTTTGACCTCATTAACCACATTAACCTCATTAACCACATTGACCTCATTAACCACATTGACCACATTTAAAACACATTACCGCAACAAATGAACCGGACCTTCGCTCCACACGCCTTTTTCGTCGCTTTGTTTCAGCAAAAGCCGGTAGTAATACGTGCCTTGGGGGAGTATGCGGTTGTTTTGTTTGCCGTCCCAAGGCACATACGGGCCGGCCTCGTACACGATTTCTCCCCAGCGGTTGAATACCAGGAAAATGACGTCATCCGGCAAAACTTGCATGCCCGGGCCGGCAGCCTCGTTCAGGCCTGCGAGCGGATCGAACAGTTGGTTCTCTTTTTCCCCCTCCGGTACAAAGCCGTTGGGCACGATCGTTTTGTTAAACACCAAAATGCTAACGTCGGCCGTATCGCACACGTTCAGGCATAGATCGGCGGCGCAAACGCTGTAGCGGAACATATCCCTGGAGTACGGCGGCCCCTGGGCGCGGCGATAGCGAATTTCGCCGTCGTTGAGGACCTGAACGTCGCCCCGCAGATCGGGGGTTGACAGAATTTCAAGGTTCCAGTTAGTTTGCAGCCAATCGTTGTCCGTCAGATTGACGACAAGCGCCGTTTCGTCGGGCAACAGGATCGCGGTGTCGGCTGCTGCCTGCAAATCGCTTTCGTCGATCACCTGAATGGTCGTGACGATCAGGCTGTCGCAGCCGGTGGCGGAAGTTATGATCCGCTGTATGGTCGTGTCTATGGTAGCGGGCTTGCCGTCCAGGATGGTGTTGCCCGCGCATACCACGGTGTCGATCTCTGTCAGTATTTCGTCCGCCACCTGCACGTCCACCGTGGCGGAGCCCGTGCAGTTGTTTCCGTTGGTAACCACAATCTGGTACTGGCCGGACATGGCGGCGGTAGCGGCGTTGTGCAACGGATTCTGAAGAGAGGAGTTGAATCCGTCAGGCCCCGTCCAGGTGTACAGCCAACCCGGGCCGCTGCCGGCAAACAATTTCAACTGCTCGCCCGCACACAAGGGACTGTTGCTACCGGCGCCGGGGATGGGCGAAGCAACTATATCCACGATCGCAGTTGCGCTACCGGTACAACCGTTTGTGTCAGTGACCACCACGCCGTACGGGCCGGCCATATCCACTGTTATGGTTTGTGTTTCCTGCCCGCCCGACCAATCGTACTGCTCGTAACCGTCCCCGGCATCAAGTGTGATGTTGCTGCCGCTGCACAATATCGACGGCCCGGCAATGGCCGGCTCCGGCAGTTCCGCGAGGGTGATGACCACGGTTTTCGTCCCGGTACATTGGTCGCCATCGGTCACCGTCACGGTATAATCGCCGGTCTTGTTCACGGTGATTTCGGCAGTCGTAGCGCCGTTCGACCATTTATAGCCGCCGGCAAAACCGCTTTCCGCGGTGAGCGTCAGCGTACCTCCGGGACAAAGTTTATCGCGGCCGCTCACCGCGGGCGTCAGTATAAGCGGCGGGGCCACGGTCACTTCCTTTGTTGCCGTACAGCCGCTGATGGGGTGGGTGACGGTAAACGTATAAACACCGGACTGATTGACGGACGGGCTGGGGCCGTTGAATACGAATCCACCCGGACCCGACCAGCTCAACTGCGCGCCCGGCGTATCGGAACCGCCCAGCAATATAGCGGTCCCCGTCTGGCAACTCAACTGACCGCCCGCTGCATTGATGCCGGGCGTTGTTTGATCTGTACTCACGCCGACCGTAGCCGTGTCGGTACAGCCATTGAGTGCATTAGTCACCGTCAGCACATAAGTGCCTCCGACGCTGATTGATGGATTTTGTAAGGCAGATGCGAATCCGCCCGGGCCCGCCCAACTGTACGAACCGCCACCGCTGCCCTGCAGCACCGTCGAAGGTTGCGAGCAGGTAATTTGTGCATTTGCCGGCGATACGGCCGCGACGGGCGGCGTTTTATCTTCCAAAATATCGGCCGTAGTTGTGGCGGTACAGCCGTTTGCCGGATTAGTCACCGTCAGAGTGTACAAGCCGGCGATATTCACCGACGCATTCGGATCGCTGAGTTGGAAGCCGTTCGGACCCGCCCAGGCATAAGTGCCTCCGCCCGTTCCCTGCAAGGCAACGAAAGACTGCACACAGGTGAGCAGCAGGCCCGCCGGCGCCGTTACACCGGCAACGGGTGGGGTCTTGTTTTCCGTAATATTCGCCGTGGCGGTAGCCGTACATCCGTTAGCCAGGCTCGTCACCACCACCGTGTACGGTCCGGCAACGTTTACCGCCGGGGCAGGGCCGTTGAATACGAACCCTGACGGGCCGCTCCATACATAGCCGTTGCTGCCGGGCACAGCGGCCTGTAACAAAACGGCAGGCTTGGCGCAGGTCAGCTGCCCGCCCTCGGGTAGCGCAACCGACACCGGCGGCGGCGTTAAGTTTTGCTGTACCGTGGCGGTGGCGGTGGCCGTACAGCCGTTCTGCGGATTCGTCACCGTCAGCAAATAAGTGCCCCCGGAACTGACGGCGGGGTTTTGCACATCGGACGTGAATCCGCCCGGGCCGCTCCACAACCAAGTGACGCCCTGCGTGGAAGATAGCCCCTGAAGCATCGCCGCAGGCTGCGCGCAGGTGATCGTACCGGCAGCAGCAGTGGCATTGGGTGTCGTTTTGTTCTGCGTCACAGTCACCACAACCGCAGCCGTACAGCCGTTCGAGGCATTGGTAACCGTAACCGTGTAGAACCCGGGGAGGCTTACAGAAGGCGCTGAACCGTTAAAAGTAAAGCCGTTGGGGCCGCTCCAATTTTGGCTGTCTCCACCGAAGACTTCCAGGACGACCGTAGGTTGGGCGCAAGTGAGGTGTGAACTGTCCGGCAGATTGACCGCCGCGGCCGGCGGTGTATTGTTGAGCGAAACTGTCGTCGAGGCGGTGGCGGAGCAACTGCTGGTCGTATTGGTCACCGTGACCGTATAAGCGCCGGCTACATTCACGGCCGGGTTGGGTGCGTTGAAAGAAAATCCGTTCGGGCCGCTCCAGGCGTAAACCACCGGCCCGGAGGCCGAGGCGTTTAAGGGCACAAAAGGCAGCGCACAGGTGACGGCCGTGCCGTTAGGCGTGCTGAGCGATACGACCGGCAAGGTATTGTTTTGGCTGACCGATGTTGTAGCGCCGGCCGTGCAGCCGTTTTGCGGATTGGTGACGGTGAGCGCGTACGTGCCGGCCACGTTGACCGGCGGGTTGGATTGCCCCGAGGCAAATCCATTCGGGCCGCTCCACTGGAAGCTGACGCCGGGCGTCAACGAGGCCCCTTGCAGAATCACAAACGGCTGCGCGCAGGTCAGGGCGCCGCCCGAAGCCGAGACGTTCGGCAGGACGTTGTTTTGCGTTACGGTGACGGAACCGGTGGCGGTACAACTGTTGGCGGTATTGGTGACGGTCACCGTGTACGCGCCCGGCATCGCGGTGTTAGCCGAAGCGTTGTTGCCGAGGCCGCCCGACCAGGCGTACGAATGGCCGGCTACCGCGGGCGCCTGAAGCGGCACCGAATTGGTCGCACAGGTGATCTGCGTGCCGGAAGGTGTTGAGATCAGTGCCGACGGCAGGGCAGTGTCGCCGGATACGATAGCCACTGCGGTTGCGGCGCAGCCGTTGGCGGGATTGGAAACGGTGAGCGTGTAAGAGCCGGTCAGGTTCACCGGCGGGTTTTGGCCGTTGAAGACAAATCCGTTCGGGCCGGTCCAGGCATAAGTGACACCGGGCGTACCGGAATTGCCTTGCAGCAGGATAACCGGATCAGAGCACGTGAGCGTACCGCCCGCGGCAGATGCATCGGGCAGGTTGACACTCTGGGTGACCGTGGCCGAGGCCGTGGCGGAACAGCCCGTGGCACTATCGGTCACTGTGACGCTGTACGTGCCGGGGGCCGTGGCCGTTGCGTTGGCGCTGCTGCCGAGGTTGCCCGACCAGGCGAAGGTGTCACCGCTGGAAGCCTGCAGGGCGAGTGCGGTTTGAGAGCAGGTCAGTAGCGTACCGCCAGGTGTGGCGATGGTTGCGACAACAGGCGGCGCCAGCGTAAGCGTTACCGGGAGCGACAAACTGTCGCAGCCGGCGCCCGCAGCCACCTGAACCCGGTAACTGCCGGCTTCAGAAGCGGTGTATGTGTTGCCGGTAGCGCCGGTCAGCAGGTTGCCGTCGCGGTACCAGGCATAGGTATAACCCGCCTGCACAGGCGCGGCGTTCAGGAGCACGGATTCGCCGGGGCAGAGGGCGGGTGTGGAGGCCGTGAGCGCTGCCGCCGGGGCGGGATTGGGGTTGTCGTCGGGCAGGTTGTAGAGTTCGGCGATGTCGGTGGGGGTGAGGGCGCGGGCATAGAGGCGCACGTCATCGATCCAGCCGTTAAAATAATAGGGGAAAGACCCACATCCGTTTGCGTTGGTGCAATGACGCCCCAGGACAAGCGGATGCACGTTATTAAAAACAAAAGCGCTTGTAGCCGATTCCGACGCTGCCAGTGCGCCATCCACATAGAGGTAGAGCATCATGTCGGTTTTGTCATAAATACAAACCGCGTGATGCCATTCCTGGGCGGCCGTTGGGGCGATAGACAAGACCGTGTTTTGCGGAGTATTGTACACGGAAAAGGCATCAAAGTCCTGGTTCGGCCCATTGTTTGCCGTAAAATAGTACGAGTTTTGGCTATCCTGCCCTTTGCCGATGATATGTCCGAAAGTGGCGCCTTCTTTCCGAAACCAGAAAGCGAAGGAAAAATCACCCGCAAAATTCAACCGGTCATCGTGTGGGACATTGATCGAACTGCTGTTGAAATACATAGCGCCGTCACAGTTGCCGAACCTGTCCCGGGCCGGGATCGCTCCAAAATTTTGACCGTGCAGCCCGTTTCCGCCGGCATCCTGCGCATCGCCGTCTAAGTTGTAATGCGCAACCAAGCCGCAGCCGACGCCTTGATTGTCAATAGAAACCAGCACGTTATCCTCGCCGGTGCAGCCGCCGGCGTCGGTGACGGTGACGGAGTAGGTCCCCGGGGCGGAAACGGTGAGGGTTTGCTGAGTACTGCCGTCGCTCCATTTCCAGGAGGCAGCCGGCCCGGCATCGAGGGTGCCGGATGTTCCCGCACACAGGACGAGATCGGGACCGAGATCGGGCGGGGCGGGCACGGCACATCCGATTTGAAGGCGAATGGTGCGGCCGTACAACGTCAGGCCGGGGGCGCCGGGATTCGTCACCTGCACCCGCCATTCACCCGCGTGGGTGGCTTGCACGTTGTTGATTTCCAAGTCGTTGTTACCCGTTTTGTCGTAGGCGGGTTGGTAGATGCCGTCCTGGTACCATTTGTACACGTTGGTCGCTACGTTTTCATCAAAATCGAGACTAAAATCGAGGTTTTCGCCGATGTTGCGGAGGAGCAGGGTATCGTGGAAGACGGAATCCTGGGGGGCGTAATCGTAGATGCAGAAAGGCCCCGGTACACAGTTGGATAAAATAGTGGCTTCTATCTGCCCCTTGGAAGAAAGTATATTTTCAAAAACAAATTGGTTATTTTCACAGTTGAACAGCTGCAGGTTAGGCAGATTATCAAAAGAGGGGATGGCTTCGCTTAAGTTGTTAAAAGAGCAGCGGAATTCCTTCAAATTTGGTATTTTATCAAAATTGGGTATCCCTCCACTCAAGGAATTATAGTCGCAGGTAAATACTTCGAGTTTGGGTAGTTTGTCAAAGTTAGGTATCGTCCCGCTCAAGTTTTTGTTGTTATGACAATCGAAGCGCTTCAAATTGGGCAGCTTGTCAAAATTGGGAATTGCGCCCGTCAGAAGGTTATAAGTGCAATCGAACCATTCCAGATTGGGCAGTTTATCAAAATTGGGGATAGTATCTATCAAATCATTGTAAGAGCAGGTAAACCGTTTCAGTTTGGGCAGTTTGGTAAAATTGGGAATAGTTCCGGTTAAATAATTGTCGAAGCAGTTGAACCAAGACAAGTTAGGCAAATTGCTAAAATCAGGAATTGTGTTGGTCAACTTATTGGATGTACACCAGAAATCCTGCAAGTACGGCAAGTTTATATCCGGAATTACTCCAACCAGATTGTTATTTTCCAAGGCAAGACGTGTCACACATCCCTCACCATTCACCGTCACCCCATGCCACGTATTTACCGGCGTCGCCAAAGTCCATTTATTCGTCCAATTCATCCCACCCGTCACATCATAAAACTTCACCAACTCCGTCGAGTCACTTTGTGCATCGCAGGGGATCATGCTCGTTGTCACAAACCAAAATTCCCCGCATCCGGCGGCCTGCCCTGCCCCGTTATACGGCGTGATGCGCACGTAAATGGTCTGTCCTGCTGGCAGGGGTTGAGCCGGTTGGTAGAAAGTATCGGCCATAATTTGGTTGTTCAGAATATCCGAGCCGCCGGGCGTGCTACCGAGGCTGAGCCGGTAGCCGGTGGGGCAACCTGTGGCGCGGGGCCAGGTAATTTTGGTATCGATAGGTACGTTGGTTTGCTGGTGGAGCGGGATGCTCACAAGGCAGTTGGGGGGAACATTGGAAAAAACATACCGGAAAATTTTGCCTCCGGCGCCCACGGCCCAGCCCCTGTCGTCGTTGAGCATGTACAGGCCGTAGAGGTCTTCCGAGGCGATGCCGTCGCTGAAATCATCGAAAGCGGCGGAGCCGCTGCTGCGCACCAATCTGCCGCCCAATCCCGCGATATAAACGTAACCTGCCGTGGCCGAGGCCGACTGCCAGGCGCCCGTGAACGGCGCGGCCGATCCCCAGTACAGCCATGTGGCGCCGCCGTTGGTACTTTTCCAGATTTTTCCGTCGGTGTTGGCGGCCCAGCCCGTGGCCCCGGCGAAAGCCAAAGCCCGGAAGTTGCGGTCGCCGCTGAGGCCCGAGGCCGGCGACCAGGTGGCGCCTAGGTCGCCGGATTGGAGCATCACCGCCCCGCTCGTGGCGGCCGACACGTTATTGCCGTTGGCGGAAGCTACGCCGGTGATGTGGTAGTTCTGTCCACTGCTGACGGTTTGCCACAGTGCGCCGCCGTTGGTAGTGCGCAGCAGTAGCCCGCAGGCCCCGGCGATCCAGCCCGTGTTGGCGTCGGTAAAATACACGTCGTACAGGTCGGTCGCGGTATTCACGGTTTGTACCGACCAGGCGCCGCCGCCGTTAGTGGTCTTTTTTACGAAACCGCCAGCGCCCACGACCCAGCCCGTGGTAGCATTGCTAAAATGCACGCCGTACAGCTCGCCCCCGCCGGCGCCGAGGGCAGTGCTTTGATCGGCCCAGGTAGCGCCCCCGTCCTGACTGCGCAGCAGCGTGCCGCCGCTGCCCGTTGCCCAGCCGTTCTGCGGGTCGGCAAAGTGAACGGCCCGGAGGAGTTGGGAGGTTCCCGAGGGGACGGGTTGCCATTGGTTGCATTGGGCCTGCAACCCCGGCGGCTTGTGTATGCAGCAGAGTAGAAAGAGTAGTAAAAAGCGATGTTTCATCCTGACGGTTTTTTTTAAAGGTAGAAATGTAGCATGCGTGTTTCGATAGTCACTTGTTTAAAAACAAAAAAGTTACGGCGTCCTGCTGAATTGAAAGTCCGGGCAAACAGGTACGATTTATGTATGTTCCGAAAGCGGATTTTTTTGATTTAAGATTGCAGATTACATGATTGTTGATTTTTGATGTCACGGTACACTCTACGCACATCAAAAATCAACAATCATGTAATCTGCAATCTTAAATCATTTTACTTCTTTCCGGCGGTTTTGACACTTGCCACGAACACCTCCGCCCGATCCATCAACTCGCGCAATTTGCGCTCCTCAAATTCGCCTTTCTCCACATCGAAAGGCATCGTAATTACTTGCCAGGCCATTTTTCAAAAAATTTTCCGGCTTCGCCGGAATTTTAAAATTTAAAAAAGTAAAAATTTAAAAAACAAAAAACTTACGGCGTCCTGCAGAGGCGAAAGCCCAGGTCGGTGACGCGATAGACGGGCGAGTTGTCGAAGCGGAACGCCACGCGCGCGAAGACGGCAAAGAGGCTCCAACTGCCGCCCCGAACCACCCGGTTGGAGCCTGCTCCCGGCCCCGTCGGCGCGCAAGCCGGGCTACCGGCGTAGCTGTCGTACCAGTCGTAACACCATTCCCAGACGTTGCCGCTCATGTCGTGCAGGCCCAGTTCGTTGGGCAACAAGGCGCCCACCGGGGAAGTCAGGTTGTCGTAGCCGTCGCCGCCATCATAGTAGTTGCAGTAGTTTTTCAGCGCAAAAAGGTCGCTCGTGCCCGCGTACTTGTATCCCTTGCTCCCGCTCCCGCCCCGCGCGGCGTATTCCCACTCCGCCTCCGTGGGCAGGCGGTAGCCCTTGGTATCGGGTTTCCAATAGACCGTGCCCGAGTTGGGCAGGCTCCAGTTGCTACCGCTTTTGCCGTACACCTGCGTGTAGGCTGCGTCCGCGTAATAACACGGCGTATTGCCCGCCTGCTCGCTCAGGCGGTTGCAAAATACGGCCGCATCGTACCAGGAGACCTGCTCCACCGGGCAATTCGCACCGCAGCTGCTGAAAAAACTCGGATTGGAGCCGAACAGCGCCATCCACTGCCCCTGCGTCACCTCGTATTTGCCCATGTAAAAATCGGTGAGCGTGACCTCGTGGGCGGGGGTTTCGTCGAAAAAGCAATCGGGCTGCTGCTCGGCGGTGCAGCCCATGGTGAAGGTGCCGCCCTGGATGAAGACCATGTCGGGGGGGAGGGTGGCCTGGGCGTAAAGGCGGGCCGGCTGCGGGCAGAGGGTGAGGAGCAGGAGCAAGGCGGCGAGGCGGGGCACAGTGCGGAATGGGTATGTGGTGCTTATCATAACAATTTTTTGATTTAAGATTGCCGATTAATCAGCGATTCTCGGTTTGTCGGGCATGGCCGGTTTTTGAGGTGTAGTCTGCGAGGCACGAGCAGGCGACATCTCGAAAACCAGCTAAGAATACATCATTTGAGGTTGAAAAGGTGCCGTTTCAACTGTTTTTGAGATGTCGCC
>CAUJEY010000190.1 GCA_963169325.1 Bacteroidota bacterium | reverse complement strand
TCGCGCCGGGTTCGCCGTAGCGGTACTCGACCTGATTTTGGTAATTATCGGGGTAATCAATGCGCGCCAGTCGTCCGAAACTGTAGGAATACCGAATGACGGCCGTGTCGGCGATGGACTCGCGAAGGTTGGGGGTGGATTTGGTGGTCATATTGCCGGCCAGATCGTAGGTCATCCGGTTTTCACCGAAGTCTGGATGCACGACGCGTGTCATGCGGCCGAGCCGGTCATAGGTATATTGAGTAGAATCGTTGTTGTGCGTGATCACGGCAAGCAACTCAGAAACGGCATTGTAGCGGTATCCGGTCCAGATGGCGCCAGGATCGAACACTCGCGTGGCCCGTTTGCGTTCGCGCAGGTCGGTATAGGTTTCTTGTACAAAGCCCATAGGATCGGTTGCCTTCGTCAGGAACGCCTTGTAGCCGGAACTGTCCGAGCCGAAGTCGTATACTGTTTTTTGCTGACTGTCGTCGGGCAAGGTAACGAGTACCGGCCGGTCGAGTATATCGTATTCCGTGCTGGTGGGGCGCACGGCGGGGTCGGTATTGAGATTGGAAGGGTTGCCGAGCGGTTCGATCGTGGGTTGTCCTTCCTCCACGGTTCGCCCGAAGGCATCGTACTTGGTTTGACCGGATACGATGTACACCACATTATCGGTTGCCCCGTCGCCGGAAAATATGGCGCCCGTCTTTTTCACCTGCACGGGTCGCATCAGGCCGTCCATGAAGGTGTAGGTCTCGATGTCCTGGCCCGTTTCCGGGTCGTAATGCCGGGTTTTGGCATAGGGCACGGCCGCATCGGGGTGGTAATCGAAGGCAATTGTGTAATCTTTTTCGTATGGGCCGGTGATGGTGTTAATGCGGCCTTGTGCGTCAATCGTATATTTCATTTGCTGCCCGTTGGCGTCGGTACTTCCCAACAGCTGGCCGTATAGGTAGTCGTACACGGCGGTAGAACTCAGGCCGAAAGTGTCGGTTGTCTTCACAACATAAGTGTGCACCACGGGGTCGTAATCATAAGCAAACCAGAGGCGCTGCATGCTGTCGTTCGGTGGGCGGGTGATTTTGCTCAGGTTGCCGTAGACGTCGTATTCCATGTCGAAGTTGGCGAAGGTATTGCTGTCCAAGTACTGCCGTATCTGCACCACATTGGCCTGGCTGTCAATATCGGCCTCCCGGCGGCGGATATCTTTTTGGTCCCCCGCCTGTACGCGAATGGAGTTGGGGATGCTGCTCAGGCCCACGGAAGGCAGGGTGTGGTATGCGATTACCGCCTGTAACGAATCTTGGGGCGTGCCGTCGCCCGTTTCGGTGTACTGGATGATGTTGCCTGCCAGGTCGTATTTCCAGTGTGTTTCGGTGCTCAGACCTGCCGTCTGCTGGCCTTCGTAGAAGCGCTTTTCGGTTTTGAGCAGCGCCGGGAAGCCGGGGTCCATAACGTTGGTCGTCGGACTGGCCAACGGAATGCCGGTTGTGATGTCGCGTACTTCATATGTGTTGAGCGTTTCGGTGTAGCGATTGCCGGCGGCATCAATCATTACTTCGCGCAGCAGGAGGCCTTTTTCGTAGTAATTTTGGTTGTTGTACTCCTGCGTTACCACCCGGTAGGGCGCGTCATTGTCGGCGGTATTGAGTTGGGTGCTGATGACGGTAGCGAAACCGTAGAAGTCGCGTTCGCGCCGGTCGTAGTAGCCATCAGCGTACTCGAAGCGGTTGGCGGTGCGGGTAGGGCCGTCGCCGTTGAGGCCGTCGAATATTTCCACTTTGCTCAGCACCCATTTGGATTGGGCCATTTCGTAGGTGTTACCCATACGTTTGTAATCCATTGAAAATGAGGCACCCATCGGACGGTAAACGGTTTTGAGCATATTGGTTTTGCCAATAGTAGAAAGCCGCACACGCAAATCATTAGCATCGTTCGAAGAGGCTAAATCGGGGAATCCGTCGCCGTTAATGTCCACCATTTGTGCCAATTGCCGGCTGGCCCCGCCGCCGTAGTTGCCGCTGGGGTTGATGCAAATTTTAAGTGGCGCGAATGGAATCGGGATGATGAAACAATACGTAAATGCGCCATTCAGCGAAGTTCCGATCGAGGAGCTTTTTTCAATAAAATTCACGCCATGCCATGGAGTATAGAATGGCGCAAACCCACAACCCGTGTTCAAACGAACGGTAATCGGATCGGCCAGAAAGACCATGTCGAGCAGGCCGTCACCGTTTACATCTTGCAGTGCTTTTTCAACATCGGTTTTCGTTTCCGAACGGCTCACGCCGAAAGCCCAACTCAAATTTCCCCAGCTGACCCCACCTCCGAGACCTTCGTCTGTACTTTTTCCAGCTCGTACAAAATCATGTTGCCATTGCTCAAAAGGCGCGAACGAACGGCCCAAACTGAGGGCCACCATGCCGTCATTTTTTACCCAATCGGGCAGGCCATCACCATTTACATCGAGCCATGAGTATTTTGTGTAGTCGAAGTTTTCATTGTACGATGCATTGAAATTCACATTAGCAATATTTGGAATAGTGACATTCACTGCATTCATAGAAAAGCCACTGATCGCGGCGATTGCTTGTTCTTTCTTTTTTGCCGAACCCACGCCGTAGGCCGCAATCGCAGTATTCACGGCGGCAATCACGGGCGAGCCGCCTTTCGTTCCGCCATCGCTGTGCGCGAGGCTGGTCATATTTTCAAAACCAATTTGATGTACATTGGGCATCAGACCTCCGAGCGGGTGTGAAAATTGCGCTTTCCCTTTGTTGTAAAAATCTACGTTGCCGTCGCCGTCGCCATCAAAAACCTGAATTTCCGAGTTTGTTACATTATCCGAACTGCTTTTATTCAGTGGAATTGGTAAAGTGACCGTGAATCCGCCGTTCCAACTTTTTATTTTTGAAATAGAAACTTGCGAAGGCGCGTAAAATTGACTTGCCGCGCCGACGGTCGGTGGCAGCAACAAAATATCGTCTTCGCCAAGTCGTGAGCTGCTCAAAGTGTCGCCTCGTAAATACACAAATTCATCCGAACTACGCCACGCACCCACTTTCGCATCCGGAAAAAGCATGGTAAAATTGGCTCGTGACGGGTCGTAGGCGCCATCCAACTTATCAGGATTATCGATGCCCTCAATTTGGGTTTGGTCCATTTTATTACTTTTCGCCTCGTCCAGATTCAACTCATCTTCATTGATTGGCTCGGTCGCGCGATCGCGGTTGCCATTGTATGCGAAGCCGCCCCAGCCACGATGAAGTGCGCCGAAAATGAATTCAGCTTCAGAAAGTGTGGAAAAAACGCCCGCAGTATTCGGTGCATTACCTCCGGGTAAGAAGGCGGATATTTCTAACTGGCCCCATTTTATAAGAGAATCTGCCAGGTTGCGATTGGGTATGTGATATTCGACGTATATAGAATCGCCGACTTTTACAGGAACGTGGAGAGGAATCGCAGAAACAATGGAGTCGCCTTTAACCATAAACGTAGTTTTGCCCAACAAAATGCCGGGTTTCTTGACGGATAGGGTGATACTGTCCACGCCATGTAGCGAAGGCCAGATGATGGACGGAGTATTTTGAGTTTTCGGTGTCACCTCCAGAATAGCGTCTGCATCAGCCACCCAAACCGGCGTTTTTTTGAAGGCGTGATTGAACATAGAGAAATTGACCGAGGGACAAAAATTGTAATAAGAAATACCTGTCGCCGGATTAATAATACCCGGAACGGGCATTCCTGATGGATCCACTGCATCAATCAACTGTAAATTCGGCATCCATTTCACGCTCGTCCAGTCCACATTGGTGTGTGTTTTTATGCCAAAACTGAGCGGATCTTTAAATTCCACATCCTGGAAAAACTCGATGTTTTCATTAACCGTGTCCGACGAGAGGTATTTTTTTGAAAATAAAACTTGCGACGGCTGATTGTCGATCAATCTCACCATCTGTAGTTCCACGTCGTCCGTAGTTTTTGGTTTTTTAAAATTCCCACTTACTTTGATTGTGCCTTTGTATGGCATATTGGTACTCTGAAAACCTGTGACGACAAAATCCTGAGCACTTTGATATTCAAACACATTTTGGCCGTTGGCTTCGCGTTCTATACCCGCATTTGTCAAGTTTTCAATTTCCGTGTATGTAAATTTTGGCTGCCAAATCACCCGGTCGAAAGCTCCATCAAAACGCGACTGTACGCGGAAATAAAAATGATCCAAAGTGTCCACTACAAATTCTTGATCGGGCGAAACGAGTATTTTTTCTGAAAAATCGGCTGTATCAATCAGCATACTGTCCAATACATTGCCGTTGAATTGAATCGCCACGCGCACGCCGTCTTTGAGATCATAGTCAGCGGCCGCCGGCAAATTCGTCAAACGCACGGGCGCGTCTAATTTTACTCTGCCGTTGAAAGGTGGGCGCCACACGCGCACCACATCGCTGAGCGGGAATTGATTGATCAAGGTATCCTGCTCAGCAGGGTTAAAATTTACCAAAGCAGTGTCAAGTGCCGCGCCCGGCACGATGGGATTTGGCGTGAGGTTTGAATCGTCATCAAAAGTGGGCACGCCATTAACCAAATGATTAAACAAAACTTTACCGCGTGAAGCCACGTCAATCAACCCGTCGCTATTGTAATCCAAAAGATAGACATCGGTCGTGGTTTTAGTGTTCGTCCAGCTTTTAGAATAATAAGCACCCGCCGAAATAGGGCCGTAACTCACACTCGCGTTGGCTTCTATATTCCAATTGATCGTCCTGGATTTTGAGCGGCTGAAATCCGAAACCGTTGCTATCATCTGTCTAGGGCCGAAGGCATTCAATCCAATCGTCGCGCCCGACAAATTTTTCCGAAAATACAATTCGCTACCAATTTTGAAAACCTTGTCGGGCAAGCGATCGCCATCGACATCCACCATCGCTATTCGGCCCGTGCTCGAACCACGGCCATAACTACCGCCGCCACCGACTGAAAAACTTTTCGTACCGGGATCAAAACCAATCCCAAGCGTGACAATAAGCCCAAAGCCAAAATTGCTCGATTCCGAGCCGCCAAGTGCTGAAATATCGTCTTCGATAAACCCAAGAAATTCAGATTTTACATCATCATTGCCCGCATTCCATGTGCTATCGCCCAACTGAAAAGGCTGGTATTTACCATCCGCTTCTCGCACCTCATCAAAATATTCAAAGCCATGTTGCGCAAATTTGTTGCCCGCCTGGTCATACTCAATAATAAGTGAGAGTAACGTTTTGTAAAATGCGCCCGTTTCGTAGAGCAATTCGTAACTCCGTATAGGTTGACCGTCGTAGGTAATGTTGATTTTTCGCAGTAAATCGGCTGTAACCTGCTTGAAGCCCAATCGCCCGCTGATCTGCACATCAGGGCGGCGGGGCTCTCCGGGAAGTTGTCTGTCGCGCAAAAACTCGACTCGGTATTTGCCCTCTTCCGTGCCATGTCCCGTGTAGGTTATTTCGGAAATGTATATTTGTCTTCCTTCTACTATTCCGCCCGAAATGCCTACATCTGCCTGCGTGACGTAAGAATAGGTCACAAAATTTTGATTCAAGTCGCGGGTTTCGCGGAGCATCCACTGAGCGATATTGCCGTCTTCATCTTTCAAAACGGAGTTGTTGTTGCCGCCGTAAATGCTTTTTGTGCCGTCTTTTTGCGTGACTTCCCACCAGTAGTCTTTGGGTGAATTGCCATGCCGAACGATTTTCTGAAAACTGCCTTCCACACGGGGGTGAAACGTTTTGTCGCCCGGTGAACGCGGCTCCCAATCTGCCCGGTGCGTCACGGGTGCCAGTTGTGCACCGCCCAAAAGGTATGTTTCTGTCTCCAAATCAGGGTCATAGCGAGGCACACCCCAGCGCGTCTCAATAGCTATGGCCGGCAGACTCAAGTCCCAGCCTAACCCCAGCCAGCCGTTGCCGCCCTCGCTGTTGTAGCGGATGTTCAACAGTGGTTGCATACCTTTTCGGCCCGAAGGGAGTTTGATGGGGAGCTGTAAATTGGCCGTGCCCATGTTGTTGGCAGCGGGCGGAGCCATTGCTTCTATATTGGCCGAAGGGTCTGCCGCTTTGAGGTCCTTTATGCTGGTAGGCGTGTAGGCTTGTGTTTCCGGCGCATCCGGCGTTTTGATGATTCCGTTGATAAAATCGGTGAAGTGCGTGGTCATCGAGGCAAGCGCGCCACGGGTGGCCAAGAGGGTGTCATAAGGCAGGGAAACCCAGCGGGCAGCCTGTTCGTCGTAGAAAAAAGTACGGATATGTTGTGCTGTGTAGCCGGGCGGTATCAGGCAGCTGTCATAAGGGACGGTAAAGCGCACGTCGCGCAGGAAGGTGGTACCATGCGGCAAACATCGGAAGCCGCCTTCGCCGGGGGTAACATTTACCAAATCCTGATCGAGCGGAGGTAATTCGCCCGGATTGAGTACGGTCAATGAGATGGTTTGGTCCTCTTTGAGCGCGCCGGCCGGTATCTCGAGCTTTGCGCCGCCGGCTTCCAATACCGCGTCATCGTTTTTCAGATAGCGGCGTTGCATTGTTTGTGTTTCGGTTGGCGCAATGGGATCATCCGGTGAGGCGAAGGAAAACACTTCAACAAAATCTTTAAACTTTTGCGGAAGATGCAAAGGTATGCCGGCGCCTATCAAAGCGGCTGCAAGTATGCTGAACAACAGTACACCGATATATTTCATGGCAAAGCGTTTTATGAACAGGAGTGGTTTAGGTCTATTTTAAAGAGGAGGATATGGCGGTTGGATGGCGGAGTTATCGTTTTATACCGGATTGGATATACAATGGAAGGGTCTGTGCTCCATGTGGCGTTTGCGCTGTGACCTGGTATAAGCCGGCGGCTGTTGGGAGGCTGTAGGTTTGGAAATAATAATCGCTTCCATGCAGCGTCTGCATGGTCATCAATCGTCCGGTTGCATCGGTGATCCGGATGCTAACCTGCTCTGGTTGAAAGAGGTCTACTATCACCGAGAAGTTGCCATCGGGCGCCGGGTTGGGAAATAACCGCAATTGTCGGAATGGATCTGCACGAGGCGCCTCCACTTCGATTTCCCGGCGTGAAATACATCCTTCTATATCGATCGTTAAAACATAGGTGCCTGGAGTACTGATGACGACGTTCGCGCCGCCCTGATAGAAGGCATCAGGGCCGATCCAATGGAATTGAGTATGAGCAGGGAAGTTGACGCCCATGCCGGCATCCAACTGGAGTGTTTGTCCTGGATTCAACCGGTAAGAAGAGGCTATCACAGGGGAGGGCGCATCGCTACTTTCAATCCAAAGGGTGTCTCGATAGGTATTGCCGATTGCATCAGATACCATCAGTGTGTACTGGCCAGCTTTGACGCCTTCCAACTCCATGAAACTATTGTTATCAATTGTCCATTCCCGGCGAATATCCATACCCTGCCCCTCCAATACAAACCGGTAGGGCGACTTACCGCCTTCGGCGCCTGCATACAGCCGACCTTCTTTTTCCGGTTGGCATTGCGGCGCGCTTACCCAATATTTGGCAAACAGATGCGGCGCTACCGCGAGGCTAAAAACATCCCGGCCGGAGACGTCGGTATCCCACAGAATAGGATGGAAAGTAGCATAGCCTTCCGGACTGATTGACGTGGCCGGTATATAACTGGTGTTTTCAGGCGCAAATCGGCCCTTGCCGCCGCTGTCGCAAACCAGCCACCAGGTTTCGTCAGGCCGCCGGCCCCAGTCCGTGCGCCGGGTGTCGAATTGCAGGGCTGTCGGGTAGCTGCGTACAGCATCGTTAGCAGAGACTTCCCATTGCCGCCCAATCATGGGGGGCATACCCGGCTTGGGTGCGGCCAATCGGAGCGAAGCGCCGTTGTCGGACCAGAGCAGGTAACTCTGATTTGGGAGGGCAGATTTATTAACCACGTTGCTGAATGCCGGCATTCCTGCCGAAATGACCAGCAGTCCCTGTTCTTCGGCTCCTGACGATTGTTTTTGGTCCAATCCAGAATTGTCATCACGACCGATCCCGGCTGTCCGGAACAGGTATTCCGTGTTTTGCTTCACCATTTTGCCGCCGGTGTCGTAATAGCCGGCATTTTTATAAGGCTCCAGCGCTATTCCGTATTTTATGGCCAGGTAGGTTTCCACCTGCCGGCGTTCTACGGGGGACAGTACCCGGTCATACACGATAATTTCTGCGAGTTGTCCGCGAAAGGCTTGTACCGGCGTTTCGGGTAGCACCGGTTGAGCGCCTATGATCAGGTATTGCGATACGATGGGCAAGGTGTCCGGCTTTACATGGCGCTCGTAGATATTGAGCACCGGCAAGCCTTTGCGCGCGTTCGGCAATTCCAAAAAGTACCGCGATTCCATATCCGCCAACCGTTGGGTGGTAAGCATGAGGTCATTGCGGCTGTTTCGCTCCAATTGCCACAGGCATTGTTCCTCCAAATCGTCAGCTGGGAGGAATACTGTAAAGATGCTTATCTTGTTCAGCGCGCCTTGACCCAAAGACAGGCGAATGGGCTCCTGCTTTCCGTCAAAGCGCGTGGCGGCATTGAAGTTGAACTGGGCGTATGGCGCTTCCGACGTTTGGCCGTTGACGGCAACCACCTCTTCTGCGCCATTGGGGTATATGCGCTTCAAAGCTACCTTATCAGATTGGTTTTCTGAAACGCACCAAGCGATCTGGCCGGGTACGCCACCTGGGTAAGTTTGCTGTGCCGTTGCCTGCAAAAAGCAGCATAGCAATACTGCAATTGTTGCTTTATATCTGAACATAGGAATATTGATTTATAAGCTGTTACTCAGTGGGAAAGCGAGGCCGACAGTAAATTGAAATGACCGAACATGATTCGCTATTTTGCTTCTAAAACCGTGGGACTGTGGTTTAATGGTAATCACATCGTTAAATCCATGAAAATAGCCCGCCTCAAAGGTCACCCCGAAAGCCTCGCTTGGCCTCCACTCGTATCCGGCAGCGGCCATCCAGCCCCAGTTGTTTTGGCCTATCACTAATTTTCGTAGTTCCTCCTCTATATACTCAGAAGGGCCGTACAAACTCTCAGGCGTATGCGAATAGGTTAAGTTCTTTTGCTCCTTATTAAAGACATTGAAACTCCCGTAAATGCCCGGACGAAAAAAAATACCGTGGAGCCCAGTTCCGGTGATACGATCAGCGAAGCCAAAAGGATAAATTTTGGGGCCGGCAACCATATTAAAGTACCGATAATTTAAGGTCAGATCGTAGTTCAGTTCTTTGATGTCGCTATATTTATACCCCCCTTTGTTGTTAGCTAACAGAAAATCAACCTCCATAGAGAGCCACCCGTTGAAACGATAATAAAAAGACGCGCCAAAGACATATCCTACATTTTGCAGTTCGGTTGTTTCGTAGGTTGCCGGATCAAAATCATCTGAAATGATGCTGGGTTTGATGTTGGTGATTTGAGGACCAGTACGGCCTTTCTGAACCCCACCCTTAATCGTGAGATGGAGAGCCCCCTCCTCAAGTGGAAACTTATCATTTCTGCCGCGTTGTCCCACAGCGGCGGCAGTAAAAAAGATAGAAAGCAACAAGGTTAGAGTCAAGTGACGCATAAACATAGAATTTGAGTTTCAAAAATGGTGCGATTAGCTTTTTTCGGGGTTTTATATCAACCTTAGGTCTTTTCAATCATAACATGGAGATTTTTCCGGCCTCCGCCTTCCTCCATATTTGCCTTTGCCTCCCGGTTTTGCCAAATCACATCCCGATGACTTTTGCTGAGAGGGCTTGGTTTTTCGTTTCTTTTTTCCTAATGTTTCGGAGCACCCTTTGTTGTCCCGATTGCGGTTGGTCTTCGTTTTTTTCAGGGATTTTTTGCCTTTAGCCCATTCACAGCCTTCGTTGTCCCGGTCGCGGTTGGTCTTCGTTTTTTTCAGGGATTTTTTGTCCTTAGCCCATTCACAGCCTTCATTATCCCGGTCGCGATTGGTTCTCATCTTCTTCCGGGGTTTGCCACCTTTAGCCCATTCACAGCCCTCGTTTTCCCGATCTCGATTCGTTTTCATCTTCCTCAGCGGTTTTTTGCCTGTCGCCCATTCACACCCTTCATTTCTTCGCTTCTGGTCGCGGTTGGTTTTCATTTTTCGAAGCGGTTTGTCTCTGTTCGCCAGATTACATGGATCGATCAGTATACCTCCTACGCAGCGCTGATCATAAAACCGACCTATCAAGCGGTAACCGCCCCCCGAATACTGCTGGATGTCCACAAAAGCGATCTCTTTTTGGGCCAGACTCTGGATGAAGCTACGGATATCTTCAGCATAGTGGCCCGGTATCCAGCGCATGGGCGCGTCTCCGATCATCAGCTGCGTAAATGCACCAACGGCATCCACTCCATTATTGACTTTTATTGCCTCAATACTGATGCGGTATGCCGGTTGCACCTGCGTCAGACCCCAACACGCGCCAAAACATTTTTCTGGTTGAGCAAAAGATTCCGTCCATAAAGCCAGCTCAATCACCATCAAAAAAAATATACACAATTTGCCTACGGCATTTTTCATGATAGCGGTGATTTGATAGATGGCGTGGTACCCTTCTTTTGTCTTTTTTCCAACACGGCGTGGGCGTTCTTGTCAGCAGCTACGGGCTTCCGTTCTTTAAAGGTACGTCGCGGTCAAGGCCCGGTTCCCGGCTATTGTCTACTTTACGGGCTATGGAAGACGCTTTGCGATTTTAAGTGGATGGATGGTTTCCTATGGAGGATTAGCCGCCTTATCTAATAATTGTTTCATGGCATAATTTCCGGTAACTGGCACGTATAGTTTTTACAGACATCTTATGATTCATGTTTCTCAATCAAAGTATGAGAGGCGTACTTCTTACAGAATAGTACTTGCCCTCCACAATTTCTTCAAAAAAAATTTCTGTCCCGGTTTATTACAAAGGTTTGCGCACGGGATTTCCGACAAATTTTACGGTGTACGGCGTTTTCCTGTCAATAAACCGCATAGGCCTCATTGCCGGCGGTTGTGGGTTTCCGGTTTAAATCTACGGGGCGGTCAAGGCACTGTGCGGAGCTATTGTTTGATTTGCGGGTTTTGAAGGATGGAGGTGGGTTTTGATTGGATAGGTTGCAGGGATGCGGCTCTGTCATATTGGTGGTACGCTATGATTCGCAGGTTTTTTTAAAAAAAATCTGAATACACCGCTGCGCACGCTACCTTCGTCAAAAACCTCGTTGCACGCGCTCGTTCATCAAACCGCTGTCCGATTATGAAAACATCTCGTCCTGCCCGCTTTTTCATTTTCACTTTTTTGCTAAATACTTTTGCACAGTTGTGCCTTGTGTTTTTGCTATTTGCACCGCTGATTGCCGGCGCACAAACACCGGATACCGCGCAAGCCCGGCGGGAGGTGGAAAATCTGTTGGAGCGCAATAAAGCAGCGACGAGTCAAAAAGAATTCACCGAAGCCTTGCGCATCATAGCGCAGGGGGAGGAAACTGCCCAAAATGCCTTCGGCAAAACCAGCGCGGAGTATGCGTCTTGTCTGTTTTACCACGGGCGCACCTTGCAATTCAGCGGCGACCTCAACGGAGCCGAGCCGTATTACCTCGAAGCCCAAGCCATTCAGGAGCAGCATCTGGCGCAAACACAACCTTTTTACACCAGTTTGTTAAACAACCTCGCCAACTTGTACCTCAATACACTCCGGTTTGCAGCGGCGGAGGAAACGTTGTTAAAAGCGATGTCTATCCGGGACAGAAATGATCCGACCTATTCGAGGCTGCTGCATAACCTCGGAAACCTTTACCTGCAGACAGGGAAGTATGACCGGGCCGAGCAACACTTCGTGACTGCCTTGACTTTACGCGCTCAAAACCCGGGAAAACAAAGTCAGGACTATGTCACTACACTAAATAGTTTAGCCGCCTTGTACCATAGTATCGGCCGGTACGAGGTCGCTGACACGCTCTATCGGGAGACACTGATGTTGTGGAACAAAAAGCACCCGGACTATGCTGCCATCAGGGGCAATCTGGCCCAGCTCAACATAGACATGGGGCGCTACGACGTAACCGAGGCGATGTACCGGGAGGTAATTGCCGAACTGGGCGAACAGCACGACATGTATGCTATTTCCTTGAACAACTTAGCCAATCTATTCCAAAAAACCGGCCGCTACGACGAGGCCGAGGCGCTCTACCACAGGGTACTGGCCCTGCAAGAATCCAGGCAAGGCAAGGCCCACCCCGACTACGCGCAAACCCTGAACAATCTTGCGGCGTTGTATGTGGTCGCCAACCGCCACAGTGAGGCCGAGGCGTTGTTTCGCGATGCGATGGCCACGCGCGAGGCCACATTAGGCAAACAACATCCCGACTATGCCGCCAGTGTGGGTAACTTGGCTAACCTGTACTATTTTATGCGTCGCTACGCCGAGGCGGAGCCGTTGTTTCTGGAGGCGTTGGCCATTCGGGAAAAGGCAGTAGGCGAGGAACACCCGAACTACATTGCCAATCTGAATAGTTTAGCGCTGCTTTATGAAGCCTGGAATAAACCCGAATTAGCGGCCCAATATTTTCTCAGTGCCAACAAGGGGCGCTGCGCCCTGATCGAAAGGGCATCCCGTTTTTTCTCTGAGTATGAGATGCTCGCGTATATCGCCAAGTACGAAACCGAGTTTCACCAGTTTCAGGTCTTTGCCCAGCAACATCCCAGTCCTGAATGCACTAGTGCGGCCTACGACAACGTACTGCTGCTTCACGGTTTTCTGCTCGAAAATATCCGTTACCTCGCCCGTGCAATTGCCGGTGCGGATGCCGGCGCGCGCGCGACCTACGACCGCTGGCAAGCCACACAGCGTCGTCTCTATGCGGAATACACGAGCCCGGTCGTTGATCGTAATAATATCAAGGCATTGGAGGCTGAATCTGAAGAATTTGAAAAAACGCTGGCTCGCAGTTTTAGGGCTTTTACAGCGGCACGCCGCACCCCGCGCTGGCAGGAGGTGCGCGACCACCTGCTCCCGGGCGAGGCCGCCATCGAGTTTGTCCGATACAACCTGCATACACCGGACCCCACCAATGCCTTCCAATATGCGGCACTCTTGTTGCGCCCCGGATACCAGACGCCACTTCTTATTCTCCTCTGCGAGGAGCAACAACTGGAGGCTGTTATGACCGGCAGCGACCACATCGGCGCCCTGGCCTCCAAGGTTCAGAATCTTTATGCTGCCCGCTCTGGCGCCACAACCTCCCTATACGCCCTTATCTGGGCGCCGATCGAAAAGGCTTTGGCCGGGCAAACGCCCAATAGAATCTTTTACACACCCGCCGGAATGCTGCACCGCATCAATCTCGAAGCCGTCGCTTGGGACAAATCCGGTCGAACTCTTGCGGACCGATACCCATTCGTGCGCCTCGGCAGCACACGGGAAATTACGACTGACCGCTTGACTCAAAACCGGAAACCGACCTCGGCATTCATCTGTGGCGGCATTCGCTACGACATGGATCACGCGGCCATAAGCAGGGCCAACGCCGACTTGGCCGTCTCTATGCCGGACACCGCCGGCTCGGCCATACCTGTGAGTGTCTCTGATAGCACATTGGGCAATTCATGGAGGTATTTGCCCGGTACGACTGGAACGGTCCTTGGCCTGAATGACCTTTTGCAAAAACAAGCCATACCCGCCACGGTACGCCTCGGCCACTCGGTTACTGAAGAGGCGTTCAAATACATCGGACAAAACGGCCCTTCGCCAAGTCTGATACATACCGGCACACACGGATTTTTTTATGATCCCCAAGATGCCGCTTCACCACAAAAGTATCCAAGCGCCATCGAAGAATCTGTACCTGTGTTCAAAATCTCCGGGCACCCGATGATCCGCTCCGGCCTTATTTTGGCCGGCGCCAACTATGCTTGGGAGCACAAACGATCCATGCCCGACCTGGAGGACGGAATTCTGACCGCATTTGAAGTCACGCAGATGAACCTCGCCAATACCGAACTCGTGGTGCTATCCGCCTGCGAGACAGGCCTCGGCGATATCAAGGGCAGCGAAGGCGTGTACGGCCTCCAGCGCGCCTTTCGTATCGCCGGGGCCAAAAACGTGATGATGAGTTTGTGGGAGGCGCCTGAAAAAGCGACGCAATTGCTGATGGACGAATTTTACAAAAACTGGCTGCAAAATAATATGTCCATTCGTGAGGCGCTGCAAACCGCTCAGGCAAGTGTGCGGAATTTCCAAGATGAACACAAAGTCTGGTTGTACCAAAATCCGTACTATTGGGCGGGGTTTGTGCTGGTGGGGGGATAAATAGCAGATCGGCGGCCTCCCGCGGCGTACTGTTGCGCAGCGATGGGAAAGGGAAGTTTACACCCGTTCCCACCCCGGAAAGCGGCTTGCAAATTGAAGGGGTGGTGCGGGATTTCGCGGTTATTGGTAACCGGCTGCTGGTGGCGCGGAATAATAGGGGGATGGTGATATATTCGTTTGGGGGAGTGGTAGAGTAATTGGAACCCGCGCTAAAGATGGCAATTGGAACAATTCAACTCAAATTCGCCGAAAAAGCCGCAACTTTGCGCGCCCGACAAAACAATTTTGCCCCCGAAGCGTACATATTAATATCCTTTCAGCAGCCATAAGGCCATATCGTAACATGCAATTCGTATTCCCGCTCTTCCTGACCGCACTTGCCGCCATCGCCATCCCCATTATCATCCACTTGTTTTATTTCCGGCGGTTCAAAAAAGTGTATTTCACCAACGTCCGCTTTTTGCAGGAGGTCAAAGATATCACCAGCAATCGCCGCAAACTGCGCAACCTGCTGGTGTTGCTCATGCGCTGTCTGGCCATCATTTTTCTGGTGCTGGCCTTTGCGCAACCTTTTATTCCGCGCTCGCAGGAGGTGAAACAGGGCGAAAAGGCGGTCAGCGTTTTTGTGGACAATTCGTTCAGCATGTCCGCCCTGTCTAAAGACGCGCCGCTGCTCGAATTAGCCAAACAACGCGCCCGCGACATTGTGAAAGCTTACGGCCCTGCCGACCGGTTTCAAATACTGACCAACGACTTCGAAGGCCGCGACCAACGCTTAGTGGGCCAGGAAGATGCCCTGAGCCGCATCGAGGAAATTCGCACCGGCCCCGCTACGCGCACCCTGTCAAAAGTGTTGCTCCGCCAGCAACAATGCCTGAACACGGGCAAAGCGGAAAATAAAATCGCTTTTCTGGTCAGCGACTTTCAGGAGAATATAAGCGACCTGAACAATTTTAAAGATACCCTGATCGAGGTAAACCTGGTGCCCATGCGCGCCGTGCGGGAAAACAATATTTCCATTGATTCCGTGTGGTTCGAGAGCCCGGTTCAGATACTCAACCAACCGGCCAACCTGCTGGTGAAAATCAGCAACCGCGGCGAAGAAGACGCCGAAGAGGTGCGTGTGGCCCTGCGGCACGACGGCCAGTCGAAACCCGTGGGCGTACTCCCCATACCGGCCCGCGGGAGCAAACTCGATACGGTGAGTTTCAATATTCTGCATCCGGGCTGGCACGAGGCCAAACTGTCGGTGTCGGACTATCCGGTGCAATTCGACGACGATTATTTTATCTCCTTTTATGTTGCCGAACGAATTAACGTGCTCTGTATCAACGGCGCACAACAGAATAAATACCTGAACAACGCCTTTGCCGGCGCCCGGTATTTTCAATTAGACAATGCTGACGTTCGCGCCCTGGATTATTCCAAATTTGCCAACTATCAACTCATCGTCCTCAACGAAGCGACGCTCATTACCTCCGGCCTGACCCAGGAACTCAAAGCCTTTGCCCAAAACGGCGGCAACGTGCTGGTGTTTCCGGCCCAAAATGCCGACCTGAATTCCTACAATGGTCTGCTTCAGAATTTTGATGCCGGCAGTTTGGGTGCTTACGAGCCGACGCCGCGCCAGGCCAGCCAGATCAATACGGAAGAATACGTGTTCAACGACGTTTTTTTAAATAAAAGCGCCAACCTGCGGCTTCCCGCTACACAGGGGAACTTCAAAATTGCCCCCAACCGCGGCGAATATATCCTGACTTACCGCGACGGCTCGGCCATGCTGGCCAAATTTCCAGCCGGGGAAGGCGCCTTCTATTTAAGCGCGGCTCCGCTCGACGAAAAAGTGAACGACCTGGTGCGCAACGGCGAAATTTTTGTCCCCCTGTTGTTCAAAACAGCCATTGCGGGTTCCAAAGGCCGTCAAATTGCTTATGCTATCGGTAAAGACGAGGTCCTGGAAGCGAACCACCAGGTGTCGGCCTCCGGCGAAATGGTGTACAAACTCAGTGCCGTCGGCGACGAACCCGGCGCCGCCCAAACCACCACTGCTCCGGGGGGACAAACGAACCAATCCAAGGCTGAATTTATCCCGGAGCAGCGTATTCTGGGCGCCAAGGTATTGCTCACGCCCGGTACCCAGGTGGAGCATGCCGGTTGGTACCGGCTCACCCTGCGCTCCGATTCCACCCTCGCCGAATATGCATTCAATTACGACCGGCGGGAAAGCGACCTGCGCTACCGTTCGGCAGAAACACTGGCGGAAGACCTGCCGGCGAACATGAAAGTGCTGGCCGAAAATGCCGAGGCTAATTTTACCCAGGTCGTCGACGAACAGAACCAGGGCGTGGTGCTCTGGCGCTGGTGTATCGTTTTTGCCTTGTTGTTTTTGGCGTTGGAGGTGTTGTTTTTGAGGTTGTGGAAAGTGTAGGGAGCTAACCAAACAATTTAAAGTGAATCTGAACGAAAAAGCAGACTCCTTTAAATTATTTTTGGTCGCAGTAGTGTCGCATTTAAATTTTCAGGCTAAAAACAGATGCAACCTAACAGGTTAGGGCCCACGTCCAACCGGGCCTAAAATTTCTGTTCACATGACACAATTACTGGCCCAAACCCGTCTGAAAACCTTTGACATTCCGCACAAAGGTTTGCGCAACCTGCTGGCACAAGTGACGATGCTCGCCGGCACTACCGATTTTAGCAACAAAGCGCAGGTTACCCATTTGCATCATCTGGGGCGCGATCTTTTTCAACTGCTCACCGAACACGCCCGCGACGAAAATGAGATCGTGCTGGCCGCGCTCAATCAGCGCCAGCCTGGCGCAGGCATGCACAATGAAGCGGAGCATGAAGAGATTGAAAAACAACAGGCGCAATTAGAACAAATGCTGGAAACCCTCGTAGCCAAAGCCCGGAAAGACGGCGATGTCGGCTATCTCGCGGAACAGTTCTTCTTCGAGATGAACCGTTTCCAGAGCGGCTACCTGTTGCACATGCTGGAAGAAGAGGAAGAAACCCAGCGCCTGCTCTGGAAATACTTTTCCGACGCAGAATTGCTGGAGATGCGCAAACAAATTATCGGTCGTATGTCGCCGGCCACACAATTGCAGTGGTATCGTTTTTCGGCCCCTTACATGAGTCATGCCGGCCGTTTACAATGGCTGAAAGCCGTGAAAGCCGCCGCACCCGCGCCGTTTTTTATACAAATCCTGGAAACACTGGAGATGGTGCTGTCCGGGGCGGATTTTAAGCGGTTACAGGGAGACCTTGCATAATTTACGATTTACGATTTTGGATTTACGATTGGTTCAACATTCCGTAAAAGCTTGGGTTTTCCAAATACGCGATGTTGAACCAATCGTAAATCCTAAATCGTAAATCATATTCCCCACTTTCCCGGCTCCACTTCCCGCATCAACCCATAAATCGCTTCGAAGATATCTTCCACCTGAGGTTTGCTGAAATAATCGCCGTCCTGCCCGTAAGCAGGGCGGTGTGCTTTGGCTGCGAGGGCAAGCGGCGCCGAATCGAGATAGCGGTAGCCGCCCTGCCGGTCGAGCACTTGTTGCATCATATATCCGGTGCCGCCGCCGGCGAAATCTTCGTCGAGGAACACCACGCGATTTGTTTTTTGCAATGATTTGAGGCAGACTTCCGGCAAGTCGAACGGCAGCAGCGTTTGCACGTCGATGAGTTCAACCGAAATGCCGTGTTGCGCCAGCAGGTCGCAGGCATCTTCGGCAACGCGCACACTGGAGCCGTAGGTGATCATCGTTACATCGGCGCCTTCACGCAACACATCGGGCACGCCCAGCGGTACCGTAAATTCGGCAATATTATCGGGTAGGCGTTCTTTCAGGCGGTAGCCGTTCAGGCATTCGACCACGATGGCGGGGTCGTCGCTCCGGAGCAGGGTGTTGTACATGCCGGCGGCCTGGGTCATATTGCGGGGTACGCACAGGTACATGCCGCGCAGCGAGCCGAGCATCATGCCCATGGGCGATCCGGCGTGCCAAACGCCCACCAGGCGGTGCCCGCGCGTGCGGATGATGGCCGGGGCGGCTTGTTGATTGTTGGAGCGCCAGCGCAGGGTGCAGAGGTCGTCGGACAGTGGCGCCAGACCATAAATCAGGTAGTCGAGGTATTGAATTTCGGCGATAGGCCGCAACCCGCGCATAGCCATTCCGATGGCCTGGCCCATGATCGTCCATTCCCGAATCCCGGTATCGAAGATCCGTTCGAGACCGAATTTTTGCTGCAAGCCGCGCATGCCCTGGTTGACGTCGCCGATATGGCCCACGTCTTCCCCAAAGGCGAATAATTCCGGATATTTTTCAAAATTGGCGTCGAAGCAGGCGTTCAGCACCTCATAACCATCCTTAAGGGGCGATTCGTCGGAAAAGCGGGCCGGCACTGCCGGTATCCGGAGGGCCGATTTGGGTGAAGCGCTATACAGACTTTCGGAGTACCAGCGGTCGCCGTTGGCCATTTCCCGGGCAGCGAAAGCGCTGATTTGATCCAAGGCGGAACCGGACTTTCCGTTTAAGGCAAATAATGCCCGGCGGGCGAACTTAGAGAGTTCGAAGCGCAGGGGTTCCCGTTTTTGTTCCAGCTCGGTGGCTAATGCGGAAAGCGCCTGGACATCCGGATGAGCCGCCTGGGCCGCCTGCAAAGCATTCGCCAGCGTTTGACGGTCGGCGCCAACGGCGTCGTGATAATGCCGGTAGGCGCGCTGTGCCGCATCCGTCACCAGTCGTTTGGCTTCCGTTTTGATGGCATCAATGTCTGTTGCGGTTGCAATGCCGCTTTCAATCATCCATTCTGCCATTCGGCGGTTGCAATCATACGTTTCTTCCCAGGCCAGGCGTTCCGGACTTTTATAGCGCCGGTGGTCGCCGGAGGTGGAGTGCCCCAATTGTTGGGTCACTTCCCGGATATGGAACAAGGCCGGGCGGTGGGTTTCCCGCATCGCGGCGATACCGTCCTGGTACAGGCGGCACAGTCCGGGATAGTCCCAGCCTTTACCCACGTAAATATTGATGCCGTCTTCGCCTTCGAAGCCGCTGAGTATTTCAGAAATATTCTCTTTAGTAGTCTGATACTTTTGGGGCACCGAAATGCCGTAGCCGTCATCCCAAACGGACACGGACAACGGCACCTGAAGTACGCCCGCAGCATTGATCGTTTCCCAGAAAGCGCCTTCGGAAGTAGAAGCATCGCCGATGGTGCAAAACGCAACTTCATTGCCTTTTTCGGAGAGATGCCCGGTCAGTTCAGGCAATTCCCGGAATTTTTTGGAGGCGAGTGCCAGGCCCAGGGCGCGAGCCATTTGACCGGCTGTCGGTGAAATATCCGAGGTGATATTATACCGGTTTTTCAAATCCAGCCAGTTACCTTCCATATCGATGAAGGGCGTGGCGAAATGGCAGTTCATCTGCCGGCCGCTGGAAAATTTGTCGTTTTCCGGATCGCCGTACAACTGACCAAAAAAGTCATCCAGGGACATCAGGTCGAGCGCCAGCATCAGTGTTTGGTCGCGGTAGTAGCCGGAGCGGAAGTCGCCTTTACGCCAGGCTTTGGCCATAGCCACCTGGGCCACCTCTTTGCCGTCGCCGATAATGCCAAAATTGGCGCGGCCGGTCAGCACTTCTTTGCGGGCCAGTACGCTGGCTTCGCGGCTGATACAACAAATATGAAAATCGTGTAACACTTCCTTCCGGTAAGCGTCGGTGAGGGGCGGGGTTTGGTTTTTTAAACTGGTGGTGGGGTGGGGCAATGTCTTGGTGTCGACCGTCATCATGCTTTTGGTTAGACAGTATTCAGTGGTCAGGCTCAAACTTTTGTTTGGTTGGGGGCATTGAATGAAAAGTGCGCGCAAAAGTACGCCATTTTTTTTGGCTTGCAGCCAAATTTCGTTCTGTGTATGAAAGAATAATTAATTTTTTAACCCGCCTGCGCTGTCAACGTTATTTTTGAACTAATTTTGCGCCCTAAATCCCCTTGTGTAGTTTAATTCACCACCATAACCGACCACTGCTATTATGTCAAACGATCTGAAAGTACGGTATAGCGACGAAGACCTGCTTGAGTTTAAACAGCTTATCGAAGAAAAATTGGCGAAAGCCGAGGAAGAGCTGAATTTCACGCAAAAGCAAATTGATGAGTTGAACGAAAACGGCTTCAACCAGCAGGGAGGCGATTGGTACGATGATTCGTCCGCCCACACTGATTTGGAAATGCAGCAACGTATGGCAGCCCGTCAGCAACGGCATATTCAGGATTTGCGCAACGCGCTGTTGCGTATCCAGAACAAAACGTATGGGATATGCATCGTAACCGGACAGTTGATCGATAAGAGCCGGTTGCGCCTGGTACCACACGCAACCAAAAGTATTGACGGTAAAAATATCGCCAATGCCGGCAAAGATTCCTCCTCTGATTCCGACACTCCCGACCAATTCGGCACCCCTACGGAAGAGGGCAGCCGTCCGGCTACCAAACCGATCGGCGATAAAGTGCGGCTACCGGCCGGAAAACGCCCCGGCGCCAATAAGGAAGACTGGGAGTTGGACAATGAAACGATGGAAGACGCCGGCTATACGCCCCGGCAAAAATTTGACGACGACGACGAATAAGGAGAATAGGCGAAATGGCGTATTGGATTTTTTGTTTTAAAAAGCCATTTCCTAGTGCCGCATATTTCTGCTGTAAAAAAAACAGGCCGCCGGATACCCCGCGGCCTGTTTTTTTGATATAAAAGCGGAAATCAAATCCGGATGACCGAACGCACATTGTCCGGCAGCAGCGGCTTATCCGATTTTCCTTTAAACTCTTTGGGCAGGTCTTTCAGCAACTGACCGATTTCATCGATGTTCATTTTGGTGCGGAAACTCACCAACGCAAAGGTTTCCGGCTCGCGCACCAGTATGACCACTTTGCGCAATTTGTTGCGCCGTTCCTTCGCCCATACTTCTACCCGCGTTTGATCTTCCCTTACGGTCAGCATACTTTCCAGATGTCTTTTCCGGGCTTTTTTAGAGAATTTTTCCACATCGCGTTTCGTCACCGGCGAATCCTGATCCTCAAATACGAGCACCCGCACCTTGCGTACTTTCCGGATGAGTTTTCGCTGCGCTTTTTCATCCGCAAACCATGATCCGGTATGGATTATCCAGCGCGGAACGGTCAGCGCAATAGCCCCGTCGTAATCTTTGTATTTCCAGTAAAGTCCGCGATCCTGGGCGAATAGATTGATCCCGGACAGGCATAGTATCAGGCAAAAAAGGTATTGTTTCATTGTTTATCCGTTTTGATTTTTTCCAATTGCTCCACGCCCTTTACATTCAGGCCTTTTGTAAGGTTGGAAATTTTGTCCAGGTCAATTTTTCCGGTCAGGCTGAGCAGTACGAATTCGTCGGGGGAGCCTACCAGCAGCAGGAGCTCGTCGATAATATTTCCTTTGTCTTTGATCCAAATCCGAACGTTTTCCTGGCCGTCGCGCACAGTGAGCAGTTCGGAGTATTCGCCGGTGGGCACTTTACTCAGGGCCTCTTTGTACAGGGCCACCCCATTGCTGATACTGTCGGAGGTTAGTACGCGCAGGCCGGTCAGGTCGCCGACCACTTCACGGAACTTTTCCCAGTCCTCGTCGTCGGTGCTGATTTTAGACACCAAAGAGAACATTTTTGGGCTGACAGACACCACTGTGAACCGTTCGTCTTCCACATACTGGTTGAAAAAACGGAGGATAGCGTCATTTTGGGCCGGTACTGCGGCAGCGATCATCAAAAAAATCGGCAAGAGCCAAAAAGTCTTTTTCATAGCGAAATTGAATTTTAGAAAATGTGAAAAGGGTTTGAAGGTTGGAGGGTTCGAGGGTTTCTGGTTTGAAGGTTCGAGGGTTTCTGGTTTGAAGGTTCGAGGGCTTGAAGGTTTCTGGACGAAGCCCTAGCCCGAAACCTTCAAACCAGAAACCCTCGAACCCTCAAATTATCCGTTGGTTTCTTTTTTCTTTTTAAAGAGTATATCCACGGCTTCCACTTCGTGTAAACCTTTATCGATCTCCTGTTTACTTTTATTAATTTTGGTGGAAACCAGCGCCAACACGGCCTTGATTTCTTCGAGCGCCTTTTCCGGGTCTTCGTACGTATCCGGCGGCAAGGCTTCCGGTTGATGGTGGACTTTGCGCGGGCGGGTGTTTTTTTTCGGCGCTACTTTGGGAGTGGTAACAGGCACTATCTCAACGGAGGCCAAAGGTTTGTCCGGTGCCTGAATGATGATCTCTTGCGCCGGTTTGTGTTCCGGAGTGGCTTGTGCCACTGCTTTTACGGTGCTATCCGGCCGGGTCGTCCACCACCAAATTCCGGCGCACAGCAGCAGTGCCACCGAAGCGGCTGCCGCCCAGGCGAGGCGGAACGTTGAGCGGGGCGAAACAATCATTTCACGGCCGGCGGGCATTTGCACCGACTGCTGTGCCCGCAGTGCGCGGAACAAAAGGGCTTCCTGCTGGAACTGTTCCGGTACCGGTTCGGTCGCGAAAAATTCCTTCAGCCGCCGCTCTTCTTCGAGTGTCGTTTCGCCTTCCCAGTAACGGTCCAGCAAATCAGCGATATCCGGTTTGTTTTTCATATTCAAGTTGTTTACGGGTTAAACGGGGCGGTAATTTCGGTGGTCAGCAATTTTTCCCGAACGGCTTTCCGGGCGCGGTGTAGATTGACTTTCACCTGGTCGAGTGATATTTCGAGCACTGTGGCAATTTCTTCATAGCTTAATTCTTCGATGTCGCGCAGGTGCATGACCAGGCGTTGTTTTTCGGGCAGATGTTGCATCAGGCGCCGCACCCGGTCGGCCATATCGCGGAATTCAGTTTCCTGGGCGGGAGTCGGGTTGTCGGCGCTGTATCCGGCAAGACTGTCTATCGGGGCAGCGCGACGTTGCGTTTGTGCCCGGGTTTTATCGAGCGAGCGGTTGCGGGTCAGGGTCATGCACCAGGCTTCCCAGTTTTGCACGGCAGCCGATTGCTCGGCCGGCGACTTCCAGACGCGTTCCATTACCTCCTGCACCACATCCTCTGCCTCGTGTACGCTGCCGGTAATGCGCAGCGCAAAGCGGTACAGTTTGTGCCGGATGGGAAAAATTTGTTGATGGAAAATCGTCCAGTTCATACGCGGGTTGCCTGGTTCATGGGGTCATGGTTGCCGTTTTTATCCGGTTTTTTGAAGCGATTTTGGAGAGAAGACGCAGCAGCCCGGATGATGTTACAAGGCGATGTAAATTTTTTCTTCTCGGTAAGGCGATCTGTCAAGTCAGGGCATTAACCCGTAAGGGAATGATTTGACGGTTTCAATCGTTTCTTTGTTTCAGATTATCAAAATTTTTTGGAACGTGAATGCCATTCCTGTACTTTTGAAAACATTTCGCCAACCACGTTATTTTCTACACTCAAAAACAAAGATTTATGAAAAAATTTGCCCTGTTTGCCTGCTTCGCTGCCCTGTTTCTTTTTGCTTGCGGCGATTCCGGCCCTGAAGTTAAACTGAGCACGTCGGAACCTGATCCCGCTGCGCAAAATTACGCGGTTGCCGGATTGCAACTCCAGATGAATGCCAACTCAGCCTGGCAATATCAAAACCTGCGCCTTTACCCCGTGACGGCTGAGCCCGGCGCCCAAACCGTCGATGGGGTAGGGCTGCCCTTGCTGAAAACCCTGGCCGACGCCATGAACCTGCCGGGATTCCGCATTACCGAGCGCAAACAATTCGGACGGAGCGAAGATGCCTGGTATAATGCGCTGACCGTCCAAAATAAAACCGACGAGACCATTTTCCTCATGTCGGGCGACGTAGTGACCGGCGGCAACCAGGACCGGGTGATCGCTTACGACGATGTGGTGTTGCCCGGCACCGTTAAAAATATCTCGGTCTTTTGTGTGGAACACGGCCGTTCGTCGTACTACAACCCATCCGCCTCCGAGTCGGAAAAACAGGTGGCGGCTTTCCGGGGGTATTATAATGTGGCCAGTCCGCAGGTGCGCAAGGCCGTACATAGCGGCGACCAGCAAGGCGTTTGGAATGCGGTGGCTTCCGTTACTTCCGCCAATGATGCCGAATCGCACACCGATACCTACGCTGCTTTAGAAACGGAAAATGAGAAAAAAGCCAAACGCGACGCCTACCTCCGCTTCTTCGACGGAAAGTTTGCCGACATGCCGAACGCGGTGGGCATGGTAGCCGTTTGCAACGGTAAAGTAGTGGGTGTGGATATTTTCGGGCAGCCTGATTTGTTCCGCCGCCAGTACAAAGCTTTATTACACGGCTACGCCGCCGAAGCTGCTGCCACCGAACCCGCAGATGAAATGCCGGAACCGAACGTGGCGTATGCTTTCCACGACGTGGCTTCTCTGGCGAATTCAGAAAGCAAGGGCACCGATTTTGCGGGCCGGTTTGAATTGGAAGGACGTTGGGTGCATCTTTATAAGAAATGAGTTATGAATGATGAATGATGAATGATGAATGATGAATGATGAATGATGAATTTTCTGATTCAGAGCAACAGGAGGGTACTGAGCGTTAACAAAATAACAGCCCCGGCCTGGGCAGCCATTTTTTTCTTTTTTGTCAAAATAGAACTGCGTAACAGTTTCATAATTTCTTCTGTGTCAGCATAAATAGATTGAAATTCAGATTCAGTCAGATATTCTGAAACGTGAAGCAGTTCAAGCCAATATTGCGTTTCACTTGTCTCTTTTTGGGCTATCCCCAATTTATGTACGAAATCCAATCCGCTTTCAGCATTAGCTGCCTCCCGTACCATAGCACCCGGGTTAGTGCCTGATCTTAGTATTTGTTTACTTAAAACCCATTCCTTTTTTTCCTCTGTTAAGTATCAGTACAGTCGAACTATCCGAACCGCCAGTTGAAAACTTTTTTCCCGCAAGGGGTCATTTTTACGCTGCTCTGATTTTAATTCGTTTCCTGGTTCCATATTTTAAAGTTTAATTGAAGAATTCATCATTCATCATTCATCATTCATCATTCATCATTCATCATTCATCATTCATTTCCTATCCAAAAATGGTTTTTCAATAAACCGCCAGCTCAACCGCGCCAATCCATAAGTAGCCGCGAATGCCAGTATATGATAAATAGCCTGCACCACTGGAAGCGACCACCCCAGCGCTTCCAGTGGCTCGCGGAAGACCTTCCAATACAATACGATAAACATCTGGTGAAACACGTACAGCGCATAACTGTACTTCCCTATATGCCGCAGCCAGGCCGCCTGGCACCAGCGGTGTACATGGCTTTCCGGCGATAAGGCGAGATACACGAAGCCCATAAACATCAAGGCCACCAGGGTGCCCCGCCAGTGCGAATTGCCTGCCACCAGGATATAAAGCATCGTTATACCTGCGATAAAAGTCAGGTCTCGCACCACATCCCGCTGCCAGCCCCGGAACGTCAGCCAGCCCAGCCGCATCGACACCGCCAGCAGACTGCCGGCTGCCAGGCCATCCATACGGCAATACGGCAATACGTACGCCGCTTCGGACCAAGGCTTGTGAAATATCTCGTCGGTCCATACCCGGAAATAATACCCGGCGACGATCAAAACGCCACAGAGCACGGCCAGTCCGCGCTTGGGTAATATTAGTACGATAAGGGGCCAAACCAAATAAAACTGTTCCTCCACGGCCAGCGACCACAAGTGTGCCAACCCCACCCAATTCGTTTGCCAGGGCCAGCCGCTCTTGAGCGCCGTGGCGATGTTCGGGATAAACGCCAGATACCAGGCCAGCGAATCATACCCGCTAAAAACCCGGTCAGGCCGTTGATCGATAACCAGAATGGCAAACAAGGAGAGTAGTATGGAAAAGTAGTACAGCGGAAAAATACGCAGCAACCGCCGCCGGTAAAACTTGGAAAAATACTTACCCTGCCCCTTCGAATCGAGCAGGATGCCCGTGATCAGAAACCCCGACAACACAAAAAACAAATCTACGCCCAGCCAGCCCGCGTGCGCCACCTCGTACCACCAGCGGTCTTTCCAGACGTCCCAGAACCAGAAATGGCAAAAAAGCACCATCAACGCGGCCAGGCCACGCACACCGTCGAGGGCAGGAATTCGGGCAAATGTGCTCATTGAATATCAACCAATTAAGCCCGAAAGGTACACCACCTAAACCTTTTCGTCCCATCAAGGTTAAAATCCCTGCCGAAACGTATACTTTTGCACCCGCTTATGTTGATTTGTTTATTCGTTGATTTGTTGATCCCGATCCTCGAATCCTCAAATCAACAAATCAACAAATAAACAAATCAACATGGGAAATAACATTCAACTCGACGACTGGGGTATCGAGCAGGAAGAGTGGCTCGAAGCCCTCGAAGAAGTCATAGAAGCGCATGGCAGAAGCCGGAGCGCTGAATTATTTCAACGCCTGCGCTACCTGCTGGCGCGCCACGGAGCGGCCAATGGCGGCGCGGCGCTGAACACCCCTTATCAAAATACCATTCCTGCCGACGAGCAGCCGGCCTATCCCGGCGATCTCGAACTGGAACGGCGTATTGAAAATGTGGTCCGCTGGAACGCGCAGGCGCTCGTCCTGCAAGCCCAGGACAAAGACCTGGCGCTCGGCGGGCATATTGCCACCTTCGCCGCTTGCGCCACCGCCTGGGAAGTGTTGTTTGACCACTTTCTCCGCAAAAAAACAGCGGATTACGGCGGCGACCTGCTCATGATCCAGGGCCACGCCTCGCCGGGTATTTATGCCCGCGCCGTGTGGGAAGGCCGCCTGACCGAACAACAGATCGCCGATTTCCGGCAGGAACTGCTGGGGGGCGTATCGAGTTATCCGCACCCGCGGCGTATGCCTACTTTCTGGCAGGCGCCTACGGTGAGCATGGGCCTCGGCCCAATGACCGCCATTTACCAGGCCCGGTTTATCAAATATCTGGAACTGCGCGGACTAAAGCCTCAAAACGGCGGTAAAGTGTGGCATTTTATCGGCGACGGCGAAATAGATGAGCCGGAAATCTATGGTACCATCGGCGTGGCCGCACGGGAAAATCTGGACAATCTGATCTTTGTGGTCAATTGCAACCTCCAGCGCCTCGACGGGCCGGTGCGGGGCAACGGCAAAATTATCCAGGAAGTGGAGCGCCATTTCCTCGGCGCCTCCTGGGAAGTCATCAAAGTAGTGTGGGGCAGCGAGTGGGACGAATTATTGGCCAAAGACGAAGAAAGCGCCTTGCTGACCCGCCTCGAAAACATGGTTGACGGCGATTTTCAAGAAATTCTCAACCTCGACGGCGCCGGCGTGCGTAAGAAACTGACCGGCGACGACCAGCGTATCGCCGCCCTGCTGGCCGATTACACCGACGATCAATTACGCTCCATGCGCCGCGGCGGCCACGATGCCCTCAAGATGTACGCTGCCTACGATCGCGCCGTGCGCTCGGACAAACCGGTGGCGCTCATTGTGCAAACCGTAAAAGGTTACGGCATGGGCAAAGCCGCCGAAGGCAAAAACAAAGCCCACCAGACGAAAGATATCAGCCCGGAAAGCCGGGTGGAAACCAAAAATCGCTACGGCATCCCCATCACGGACGACGAGGCCAGGGCTGCGAAATTCTGGTTCCCCGGCCCCGACGACCCCGCGACAAAATACCTGCACGAACGCCGCAAAGCCTTAGGCGGATACCTGCCCGAGCGCTCGGAAGATTATCCCAAATTCAACCTGCCCGAAGTTTCCCTGTTCGACAAACAACTTCAAGGCAGTGAATCTGCCGGCGGCAAATCTTTCTCCACTACGGCGGCCATGGTCGATATCATGACCCAACTCATCCGGAACCCGGAAATGGGTAAATATATCGTGCCGATCGTGCCCGATGAGGCGCAAACCTTCGGGATGGAGCCGCTGTTCAACTCCGCGCAAATCTGGAACCAGCAGGGACAAAAATATACCCCGCTCGAAATCGGCATTTCCGTGATCAAATACAAGGAATCGAAAACCGGCCAGGTATTACAGGAAGGTATCAATGAAGCCGGCGCCACGGCCTCGTTCACGGCGGCCGGTACGGCTTATAGCATACACGGCATCCCGACCATTCCATTCTATATTTACTATTCCATGTTCGGTTTTCAGCGTGTGGGCGACCTCGTCTGGGCCGCAGCCGACATGATGTGCAAAGGTTTCCTGCTGGGCGGTACCGCCGGACGCACTACGCTCAACGGCGAAGGCCTTCAGCACCAGGACGGACACTCGCACCTGATCGCCCAAACGGTACCCAGCGTGATTAGTTACGACCCGGCTTTTGCCTACGAATTGGCCGTTATCGTACACGACGGGATCAAACGGATGTATATCGACGGCGAGCACAAACTGTACTACATTACGCTGTACAACGAAAATCTGCCGATGCCGGCCATGCCAAAAGGGATTGAAGACGGCATCAAACGTGGCATATACCGTTTTAAAAAATCGGCGAAAAAATCGGCGCAGGCCGGCATTAAAGCCCACTTGCTCGGTTCGGGTATCATCCTCGATCAGGCGCTGAAGGCCGCTGAGATCCTCGAAAGCGAAGGCGTGAGCACCGACGTGTGGAGCGCCACTTCCTGGAGCGAACTCTACCGCGACGCCACTGCCTGCGAGCGTTGGAACCTGCTGCATCCCGGCGAAACGGAAAAAGTATCCTTCCTGCAACAAACCCTCGACGGCGAAACCGGCGTATTCGTCGCCGCCAGCGATTGGGTAAAAATGACGCCCGGCTGCCTGGCACCCTGGATGCCCAAAGATTTTATCGCCCTCGGCACCGACGGTTTCGGACTGAGCGAAAGCCGGGAAAGCCTGCGCGACTACTTCGAGGTGAGCGCCCGGTATATCGCTTTTGCCGCAGTGCGGCTGTTGCACCAGCAAGGCAAGGTGAACGATAAGGCGATGAAAGATTTTATGAAAAAGTATGGGGTGGAAGCGGATAAGATGGATCCGATGAGTGTGTAGATATTGGACTTGCAGCGCGCCGGCATATATTGGGGGTATGTCAAAAGGGGTATATTCGGTTTTGCCCGACGTAGATTATTTTTTTCACCACGGAGACACGGAGTCACGGAGTTTTATTCTCCGTGACTCCGTGTCTCCGTGGTGAAAAAAGTAATCTACCCGTTTATATCTGAAAGTGCGGATTCTTGATGAGTCCGATCAAATTGCCCCAGGGGTCTTTCAACAGTGCCACCCAAATTCCACCCCCAACTTCCTGTGCTTGGCGGTGCTCCATGGCGCCCAGCGCCAGCAAACGGTCGTATTCGGCCTGAATATCTTCCACCCCCCAGTACGCTTCCACGTTTTCGGCTTTGGCCGGGCCGGCATCCTCTTCGGGCTGAAGGCCCAATTCGTAACCACCTACATTGAAACTAACGTAGAAGGGTTCGTTGAAATAGGGTGGGAACCCCAATACGCTTGCATACCATTCGGTAGCGCGGGCTACATCATTAACCCGGTAAATGACTGTGCGGAGGCCGAGAAAAGGAGTGTTCATAAGTTGAAATGAAAATTGAAAATGTCCGGTAGTTTGATTGTAACGTTGTTGATAATTTCTAAACAAAGTTATATTCTTTTTGGAGAACGGTTTTGCCTACAAGCCTGCATATATGATTGATTCTACCGACGGCGATATAATTTCGGAACGCTACAAGCGGTGGTGACGGCAGCGATTCTCTGTTTGTGGGGCATGGCCGGTTTTTGAGGTGTAGTCTGCGAGGCACGAGCAGGCGACATCTCAAAAACAGTTGAAGCGACACTTTATTCAATCTCAAATGGTGTATTCTTAACTGGTTTTCGAGATGTCGCCTGCTCGTGCCTCGCAGACTACACCTCAAAAACCGGGTAGATCGTACAAATCGAAAATTGCTGTGGTGACGCTGGTAAACCGGTAAGATCAAACTAGATTTCTTGTTTACATTTGTCCGGCACTATTTATCCCAGCGCATCAAATGCCGCAACCCTACAAAGTTTTCACCATCTATGCCCGCGAAGACGCGCAGTACCTCGATGAACTGCGCGGCCAGCTGCGCCCGCTCGAAAACGCGGGCCGCATCAAGGTGTGGAGCGACCGGGAAATAAATCCCGGCGTGGATTGGGAGAAAGAAATTGTACGCAACCTCGACACCGCCGACATTATCCTCATCCTCGTCAGTTCGGCCTATTTCAATTCCGCTTACATACACGATGTAGAGATCAAATACGCGCTCAGTCGCCACGAAAAAGGCGAGGCAAAAGTGCTGCCCATCATCGTGCGCCCCTGCGCCTTCGGCGACGACCCCGTCATCAGCCGCCTGCAGGCCCTGCCCACCGACGGCCACCCTGTGACCGACCGCCGCCACTGGCACGAGCGCGACGAGGCTTGGCTCGACGTGGTGGCAGGACTAAAACGGACGATCGACTTGATGCGCGAAGCGGAAACGCACAAGGAGCAGGATGCCCGCAATGTGGAAGAACGCAAGCGCCGGGTTGCCGAACAGAAAAAAGCGGATGCCGAACGCGCCGCCCGTGAGCGTAGCGAACGGGAACGGCGCGAGATAGTACAGCGCACCAAGGAGGAACAGGAACGCCGCGAACGGGAAGCCGAGACCATGTACCGTAGCGAAGAGCTGGAGCGTCGCATACAAGAAAATCGGGAGCGGTACGCAAGGCAAATTACTTGGGAAATTAAAAAGAAGCAACCATCCTTTGCCATTATTGGAGGTAGTGTATTTGTACTAATATTTGTTATTTGGCTACTGTTAAGAATGTTTTATGGTGATGAAAAGGGAGAGGCTATCGCAGTTAAGATATTATCCCCAACTTTATCAGAGTACAGGGATTCCTTAATGCATGGAAAATCGGGATTTGAGATGGCATTGGTACAAGGCGGCACGTTCGACATGGGCGACGTGATGGGTGATAATAGCGACAGTGATGAAAAGCCGGTGCATTCGGTTACACTCAGCAGCTTTTACCTGAGCAAAACTGAATTGACGTTGCGCGAGTTCAAAACATTCATAGATGACACCCGCTACAAAACTGACGCGGAAAAAGGCGGCGGCAGTTATATTTACAATGGTAGCAGTTGGGTTACAGAAAATGACGTCAACTGGCGGCACGACGAACAGGGCAACGTAAGGACGGGGGATAATCACCCGGTCATCCACGTCAGTTGGAACGACGCTGTTACTTACTGCAACTGGCTAAGCGAAAAACAGGGTTTGACCAAGGTGTATACCTTTACCGGCGACAAAGTGACAGCCGATTGGAACGCCGGCGGCTACCGCCTGCCCACCGAGGCAGAATGGGAGTTCGCGGCGCGCCAGCGCGGCCAAAAAGTGCGTTTCGGTAATGGGAAAGACATCGCCGACCCCAAGGAAATTAATTTTAACGGTAGTATTGCTTTCCAAAAAACATACTCAACAACAGTAATTTATCGCCAAAAGACCGTACCCGTCGGCAGTCTAAACAGCCCTAACGCGGTGGGACTGCACGACATGAGCGGTAATGTGTGGGAATGGTGCTTTGACTGGTACGGCTCTTATTCCTCCGGTAGTCAAACGAATCCCACTGGTCCAACCTCAGGCTCCGGCTGTGTCTTGCGCGGTGGGTCGTGGGGCAGCTACCCGCAGTATTGCCGTGTGGTGGATCGCGACTACGGCGCACCCGGTTATCGCTACAGCGACACGGGTTTCCGTCTGGCCAGAACGAAATGAGCCTTTGATATTTTTACCCTCGAGGTCCCGGGGCAGGCGACAGCAAGGTTGGATACACGCTTGTTATTCAACCTCTTTACCGCCGAGCCTTCGCTACGCATAACCCGCGAACCTGCTGTCGAGCGTCTGAAGACGCTCAACAGCAGGCGAATTTTTAATTCGCCCACGTCAAAGGCGAATTAAAAATTCGCCCCACAGCAGGTATTATTTTGTCTCTCGCAGATTTCGCAGATTATTTTTTCAAGTTGTCAAAATAAATATCTGCGTTGATCTGCGAAATCTGCGGGAGACCAAATAATCGTCGCAAGAAAATTTTCTGCAGGACTTATGAGCCGGCTTTACGTACCCCTACCGCCCCACCTCCATCCACCGCCCCACCCGTTGCCCGTCCGTTTCCAAACTATACCCATACACCCCTGCCGGCAATCCAGCCGCACTGAAATCCACCGCATATTCCCCCGCTCCTTGCACCGCATCCACCAAAACGGCAATCGTTTTTCCGCTTAAATCCTGTACCGTCAGCCGCAGGGGCAAACGCCGGTCCAGACGGTAACGAATGGTCGTCCGGTCATTAAACGGATTCGGCGTGTTTTGGTACAAAGTGAAACCGGCATCGGCCGATTCCCGGGTGGAAGACGTGTACCCGCTTCCGTACAAGGTAACCACCCCGTACCCCGGCGTCGTCACCGTCAAGGCGTTTCCCGATACCGGAGCGGTACTTTGTTGCCAATAGTTGCCATTGGAGGAACTAAAAGCGCTGAACGAAAGGGGATGGCTCGCGGCATCCTGCAAATTCACGGTGGCCGTTTTGGGCGTAGCGGAAGTGTTCACCAATACAATCGTCATACTCCCGTCTGCATCGTGTACGTAGGCGCTGGACAACAACTCGCCGGAACCGACAACATTCGTATTTACCCGGAACGCCCCGGGCCGGATGTATTTGAAAAAATGTTTGGCCGCCACGTATTTCGGCGCGTTGGCGCCGGCAGCCTGGTTGCTCAGCGCAAAATCGCTGACGCCGCCGTTATCGGCCGATTCTGTAAACGTCCAGTACAGCCAGGCGCTTTCGCGGCCGGTAGTGAGTGCCTGATGTATTTTCAGGGCAAGGCTCCAGCCGCCGTTATTTGGGAAGCCGGCGGCGGGAAACAGCCATGCTGCCTTTTCGCCGGAGGTTTCCGTCATCCACGATTTTTTGCCGAAGGCGGTAAAGCCCTGCACGTTGGCCGGAATGCCGGGCGCAGGACTAGCCTGCCAGCCGTTGGCCCACCAGTTCCACGACGTGGGGCTGGCGCCCGCCGAACTGGCCCCGTCGCTGTCGTATCCGTGTATACAAAAGAAATCCAGCGCGGCGGCAGCCACCGGGTCGGCGGCGATATTGCGGAGGTATTGCAGGTTTTTGTGTACGGGGCCGCCGTATTCCCAAAGGCCATAAGCATCGCCGCCCAGCAGGTCTTCGGGGCCCATGAGGCGGATGTTTTTCAGGTCGTCGTGTTGGTCAAATTCCGCGCGGATGGCCTTGAGCGCGGTGAGGTATTGCGCAGAAAGCGGGTACGTCGCGCTGTTGTAAAATTGCTCGAAATTGAGTTCGTTCTGGATACTGATGGCGTAAAACTGCACGCCGAAATGCTGTTGATAACCCCGGATATAGGCCGCCGTACTGCGCGCAAACTGCGTCAGTGCGCTCGTGGGCCCCGAGCCGCCCTGCGCAGAATCGTCGAATACCGCCAGGGGCGTGCCGGACACGTCGAGCCGGCCGCCGGCGAAGTTGCCGCCCCACACAAAAGGCCAGGGCGTACCCGCCACGGGCCCGGGCCACCAGTTCTGGTCGTAGTTGTTGCCCGAAGATATTTTTACCCAAGGCACGGGCGACCACAGCGCGCCGGTCAGTTTGAAGTCGCCTAATTGAGTCTTCCGGTTCAACCCGGCTTGTATGGCCCCGTCGTTGGGGTAGGTAAAATACTGGACGTTTTCATCAATATCGGGGCCCATCACGGCAATCGGCGCCTGCAGGCCGCCGAAGGTCCGGGAATAATCCTGCGGCCCGGTATACGTGCGCACACGGTTGTTTTCCGGTCCGTTGGGGTTGTCGGGATCTTCCAGGTTGAACACGCTGTTGGTAGCCGAGCCCATAAACCAGGGCGAATGGTAACTCAGGTTGGAATACGGTGCCACCAGGCGCGGCGTCAGGTCAACACGATAGATGGAGGCGCCCAAATCGTCGTAATACAACTGCTGCCACCAGGCGGCATTGGTTTCGTTGTTGCCCTGGTGTGCGCCGAAGCCGTCGATCACCTGTTGGCGTTCGGCGGTGCGGATATTAACCTGAATGGTTTGTGCATAGAGGGTGCAAGGGAGGGCCAGGAGGAGGAAGGCGCAATATTGAATTGTTTTCATGTTGTGGAATTTTACTGCCGGAGTTCAAAAACCTGCATTCTATCATTGCTATTGCCCACCAGCAGCAGCATTTTTTGCTGCGCCGCGCGCACCAGCGCAAGACTGCGGGCATCCTTGTCCGCCCAAAGTCCCGACAAACAGCCAGGCGCCGGTTTGAAATTACCTTTACCCTCGTTGAGCAGCACCAGCCCGTTTCCGGCGTCGATGGCGCCGGTTTCCACCTGTTGGCCGTAGTCGTTGCCGGCCAGTACGATATCCTGTTTGCCGTCTTTATTTACATCCAGTACGATAATAGCATTTGCCGGGGCAGCCTGGGCGAGGTTGGGCAGCGGTTTCAGGACAAATTTTCCGCCCTGATTTTCAAAATACGCGGAACGCAACTCCGTGGCAATAAATCGTTGCGCGGTATTCAGTTCGTTGCGGGGGTACACGTCTTCCAGCGTCGCGTCGGCATAAGGGGCGTTGCGCACAAACTTCTTTTTTAGCGGAGGCAATTGTTTCAGCAACACTTCGCGCAGCGCCAGCGGGTACTCCGTTCCGTTTTTGGTGTAGCACATCAATGGGTCAATACTGCCATTGTTGTCAAAATCTTTGGCATAAATAGTCAGCGGCGCTTCCCGGGAAGCCATGAGCCGGGAGTTCAGCCCCAGATTTCCGGCGATAAAATCAATGTCGCCGTCGCCGTCGAAATCGGCCGCGGCCAGGCTGCGCCAGTAGCCGTGGGTTTGGTCGAGCCCGAACGCCGTGGTGGCATCCTCAAATTTGCCGTTTTTAAACAGAAAAACGGTGAGGGGCATCCATTCGCCGGCCACCAATATTTCGGCTTTCTGGTCGCCGTTCAAATCGGCGAAGGCGATGGCGCGCACCATACCGCATTTGGCGAAGCCGGGCGCCACCTGGGCGGTGACATTAGAAAAGGTTCCTTTATCGTTGCGCAAAACATAACTGCCGGGCGTAACCGGATACGCGCCCGGCACGCACCAGCCGCCGAGAAATACATCGAGGTCGCCATCGTTGTCGTAGTCGAAAGTGGCCACCGCGGAGCCGCTGTCGGTGATAACGGGCAGGGCCTGGGCGGCGCGGGTGAAATTGCCGCGGCTGTCGTTGAGATACAGCCGGGGTTGGTAGCGCGCATCGCCGGCCGGGGCACTGTTGCCGCCGCCGGCCACGAACAGATCCAGGTCGCTATCGCCGTCGGCATCGAAGAAGGTTGCACCGGTGTCTTCGGCGGCGGCATCGGCGTCCCAGGTTTTTTGCGCGGAGCGGGTAAAACGGCCGTCGGCAGTTTGTACAAACAGCGCCCCGGCCGAGTTGGCTGCGCCGCCGATATAAAAATCGTCGAGCCGGTCGCCGTTTACATCGCCCGAAGCGATACGGGGCCCGGGGGTCGACATGCGCCAGGGCAGCAGGCGCTCGTGGTCGAAGTCTTCGTATTCGTCTTCGCGGTGGGTGAAGTCCGGCTTTTCAGGGCCGGTTATTTCCTGGAAAAAATTCGTTTGCGCGGGGGGCAGGGTGGTCAGGCTGCCCGGTTTGGCGTCTTTTATGTTCAGGGTCAGTCGCTGATTGACGGCCTGATTTTCCAGGACGAGCAGTTTATTTCCCGGCGGGAAAAGCACTTCAATTTTGTCGATTTTGCCGGCATCGCCAAGGCCGAAATGCAGCATGGGTTGCTGGCAGGAGTAAAAGCCCCGCACGGGCGTGAGTTCCTGTTGCCAGGTTCGGTTGCCGGCCGTCACGCGGGCGACGGTGTGAAAGGCCGCGATATTGCCAGGCGGGCCCTCGAAATGCAGTTCCAGCCAGGCGCCTTTTTTGCGATCGGCGGCGGTGTTCCGGTAGAGCAGCGCCTCGCTACCCGCGTTGTTCACCACCAGGTCGAGGTCGCCGTCGTTGTCCAGGTCGGCGTAAGCAGCGCCGTTGGAAAACGTTTTGTCGGTAAATCCCCAGTCGATGGTTTTGTTTTCAAACGTCAGGTCGCCCCGGTTGCGGTACATGTAGTTGCGCTGCGGATTGGAGGGAATAAGGTTGAGGTAATCGTCGATGGTTTTAAACTGTTCGGGGCTGACGCCGCCGAAATTGCGCTGGATCGAATCGTCGGTGAACTGCACATAATCGAGATCGGTCACGTCGCGCGGGTAGCCGTTGGTGATAAAAATATCCGGCCAGCCGTCCAGGTCGTAATCCTGGGAGAGCACGCTCCAACTCCAGTCGGTTTGAAAAATACCGGCCAGGCAACCGATCTCGCTGAAGGAGGGCGTTCCCCCGGGGGCGCCCGATGCGCCGGGCGCCGGTCCGTTGTTGAGTTGCAGTACGTTGCGCATCATTTGCGGCCAGTAACCGTAGCCGACCAGCATTTTGTAACGCTGGTTCAGCATGACCGTTGTGAGCCGTTTTTGGCGCGGATATTCTTCGGCAAGCATGTCCAGCGCTAGGAGGTCGGGCAGGCCGTCGCCGTTGATATCCGCAGCATCGGTGCCCATGGTATGCGCGCTGATATGACGGAAACTTTTGTGCGTTTGATCGGTGAAGGCGCCGTTGCGGTTATTGATATAAAAAAAATCGGGTTCGAGGTAGTCGTTGGCGACGAGGATATCGGGGTAGTGGTCGCCGTTCCAGTCGAGCGCCAGGCTGCTGAGTCCGAAGGCGCGGTTATCAATGCCGGCTTGTTTGCTGATGTCGGTGAAGGGTTTGCCGGCCGGCGATGAAGGGGCGGGCGTCGTTCCGGGTGGGGCGGGCGTAAAGCCGTTGTTACGGTATAGCCGGTCGGAATCGAATTCAGTGTGTGGTTTTGTGTTGCGCGTAATTTTTCCGCTGGGCAATTTTTCCAGGTCCATGCGGTGAGCCAGGTCGAAATCGGCGGGAAAATTGAGCACATACAGGTCGAGGTCGCCGTCGTTGTCGTAGTCGAAAAAGTTGGCGTGGTTGCTGGGGGAGGGGTCGTCCACCCCGTAGTCGGCGGCGCTTTCGCTGAAGGTATTGTTCCAGTTGTTGATGAACAGGAGGTTGCGGCGATCGTCGCCGGGCTGGAGACCCGTGCGGCACAAATAGATATCGGGCCACCCGTCGCCGTTGACGTCGGCAATGGTCACGCCGGATTTAAAGCCTTTTTCGGCGGCCACGCCGGCCATTTTGGTGATGTCGCGGAACTTCATACCGCCCTCGTTGAGGTACAGTTTACAGGCGCCGGTAGTAGAGGTAAAAAAGATATCCGGTTTGCCGTCCTTGTTTACGTCGATGATGCCGACCCCGCCGCCGTTATAGAAATTGGGGTTCCGGATAATGTTGTTATAAAAATCCTCTTTGAAATTATTGGCGAAGCGGATATTGCTTTCTGCCGATGGCACCTTTTGGAACAGCGCGTCGGCCGGGGGCGCAACGTCGCCTGAGGTGCCGCTGCTGCCGGCTGGTTTGTCGTTTTGACAAGCGTTAAAAAGCAAAAAAAACAGGATGCCGATGGAGGAAAAAAACAAGCCGCCGGCCGGCCGTTGAAAAGTAGATGTTTGCGCCATAACAGGAATAATTACCGGCACGAAGGTACGTTTGCAAAACCGTCCGATAATATTCATCTCAATTTTTCAGCGGCAGCCGTATTTTGGCAGCAAATTCGGCTCTACGTATGTCTCTTTTCCGCAAACGATGGTTTTGGCTGGCGTTAATCTTAACGGCCGCCGTTTTTTGGCTCGCTAACCGGCGCGGCGCAGCGTATGGTCGCGCAGAAAAATTACCCGAAAAAGTCGATTTTAACTGGCATATCCGCCCCATCCTCAGCGATCGCTGCTTCACCTGCCACGGCCCCGATGAAAAAAAACGACAGGCCGGCCTCCGCCTGGATACCAAAGAAGGCGCCTTTGCCCCACTCGAACCCTCGAACCAGAAACCCTCGAACCAGAAACCTTCAAACCAGAAACCTTCAAACCAGAAACCCTCGAACCAGCAACCCCGATTCGCCATCGTGCCCGGCCATCCCGAACAAAGCGAGTTGGTTCGCCGCATTTACTCCACAAACCCCGACTCTATGATGCCCCTGCCGGAGTCGCACCTCACGCTCAGCGATTTTGAAAAAAAACTGCTGGTGCGCTGGATCGAGCAGGGTGCGCCCTGGAAAGAGCACTGGGCCTTTATTCCGCCCACACGCCCGGCAGTGCCCGTCGCAAGCCGTGCCGGTTGGGATAAAAACCCGGTGGATGCATTTGTTTTGGAAAAAATAACGGAACACGACCTGACTCCCGCTCCGGAAGCCGATAAAGCCCGGTTGTTGCGCCGGGTCAGTTTTGTGCTCACGGGTCTGCCCCCCACACCGGAGCAAACCGACCGTTTTCTGGCCGACCCGCAACCGGATGCCTACGACCGCATCGTGGATTCGTTGCTGGCCTCCTCCGCTTATGGCGAACGCTGGGCCATGAACTGGCTCGACCTGGCCCGGTATTCCGACACACATGGCTACCAGGACGACCTGCCCCGCCTGATGTGGCCCTGGCGCGACTGGGTGATCAAAGCCTTCAATGAAAACATGCCCGTCGACCGATTTGTGCGCTGGCAACTCGCCGGCGACCTGGAGCCCAGCGCCACCAAAGAAATGCTGCTGGCCGGCGCCTTCAACCGCAACCATAAGATCAGCCAGGAAGGCGGCGTCATCGACGAGGAATACCGCGTGGAATACGTGGCCGACCGGACCAATACCTTCGGAAAAGCTTTTCTCGGCCTTACCCTGGAATGTGCGCGCTGCCACGACCACAAATACGACCCCGTGAAAATGCGGGAATACTACGGCGCCTTCGCGTTTTTCAACCAGGTACCCGAAAACGGCTTCGTGCCCAACCTGGAAACGCCGAAACCATACATGTTCATCACCGCGGCCGACCTGGAGGGGCCGCTGGCTTTTCTGAACGCCCGGTCCGAATTGAAAACGCCGCAGGACACTTTGCGACAGATGATCATGCACGACAGCGCCGGCCTGCGGAAAACCTACCGGTTGAACCGGGGCTTATACGACCAGCCGGCAGAAGAAGTGGCCGTTGCGACACCGGCGGCTGTTCTGCCATTCGATACCACCCGGTGGCCGCAAAACCGGCTGGGATTGGCCCAATGGCTGTTCGATCCGCGCAATCCGCTGACGGCCCGGGTATGGGTCAATCGCTTGTGGCAGGAAGTGTTCGGGCGTGGTATTGTGGCTACGGCCGATAATTTCGGCGTGCAGGGCGCCCTGCCCAGCCACCCCGAATTGCTCGACTGGCTGGCTGTTGAATTTCGCGAAAGCGGCTGGGACATGAAACGCCTGTTGCGCCTGATGGTGACTTCGGCGGCTTTCCGCCAATCTGCCGTGGCGGAGGCCCGGCAACTCGCCGTCGACCCCGAGAATCAATGGCTGGCACGCGGGCCGCGCGTCCGGATGCCGTATGAATTTATCCGCGATAATGTGCTGGCTTCCAGTAATTTGCTGGTACAGGAAATTGGCGGCCCTCCGGTAAAGCCCTGGCAGCCGCCCGGTATCTGGGAAGATATCGCCGCAGACAAAACGGCCAATGCTTTTCGCGGCGAGTTCTCCTACATCCCCGATACGCTGCCGGAAAAGATGTACCGCCGCAGCCTCTACACCTACCAGCGCCGCACCATACCGCCGCCCACGCACCTGACCTTCGACGCGCCCGCGCGCGACAATTGTGAGGTGCGTCGCACGCGCTCGAACACGCCGTTACAGGCATTGGTGATGCTCAACGACCGGCAGGTACTGGAGGCTTCCCGGGTGTTGGCAGCCCGGCTGCTGAGCGATCCGGCGCTGACTGCTCCGGAAGCGCGGATAGAAGCGGCCTTCCGGCGGATTTTGACCCGGAAAGCGGGCAAGCAGGAGTTAAAAGCGTTGTTGGCGTATTATCAGGGGGAGCGGGAACGGTACCGGGGGAAGCCGGAAGCGGCTGCGCGTTTGTTGCAGGTGGGGCTGTATCCGATTGATGTTGGGTCGGACCCTGTGGAGCAGGCGGCACTGATGCTTACGGTGTCTGTGGTATATAACCTTGATGAATCTTTAGTTTTGTGACAATTTAAAATGGAGCACTTATTAAACTTAAATCGCCGCACCTTCCTGCACCGCGCTGCGGTGGGCATCGGCAGCATGGCCCTGGGCTCGCTGTTGAACCATGGCTGCCAAAATAATGACGAGGCGTTGGCTGCTATTCAGGGCGCGCTCCCGCATTTTGCGCCGAAGGCCAAACGGGTCATCTACCTGTTTCAAAGCGGGGCGCCGTCGCAGTTTGAACTATTTGACTGGAAACCCAAAATGCGCGAGATGCATGGCCAGGAATTGCCCGGCAGTGTGCGTATGGGACAACGCCTGACCGGCATGACCGCCGGCCAGAAGTCGTTTCCGCTGATCGGCGCCCGGGTCGATTTTAAACAATACGGCCAAAGCGGCGCCTGGATCAGCGACCTGCTGCCTTATACATCGCGGGTGGTCGACGAGTTGTGTATCATCAAATCCATGCACACCGAGGCCATCAACCACGACCCGGCGGTGACCTTTTTCCAAACCGGGCACCAGCAGCCCGGGCGCCCTGCCATCGGTTCCTGGCTGAGTTACGGCCTGGGCAGCGAAAACAGCAATTTGCCGGCTTTTATCGTGCTGCTGTCGCGGGGGAAGGGGAATGTTCAGCCCCTGGCGTCCCGGGTGTGGGGCAGCGCTTTTTTGCCCAGTACGCACCAGGGGGTGCAATTTCGCGCCGGCAAAGACCCGGTGTTGTACCTGCGCGACCCAGAAGGGATGGACAGCCTGAGCCGCCGGCAAATGCTCGATGTCATCGCCCGGCTAAACCACCAGGCCGCCGAAGATTTTGGCGACCCGGAAATCCATTCCCGTATCGGTCAGTATGAAATGGCGTACCGGATGCAGACCTCGGTACCTGAACTGACCGACCTCAGCGCCGAACCCGACAGCACGTTCCGCCTGTACGGCGCCGATGCCATGGTTCCCGGTACTTATGCCGCCAACTGCCTGCTGGCCCGCCGGCTCTGCGAACGCGGCGTGCGCTTTGTGCAACTTTATCACATGGGTTGGGATGCACACAGCGACCTGCTCGGCATGACCTCCCGGCTGGCCAAAGACGTGGACCAGGCTTCGGCAGCGCTGATCCTCGACCTGAAACAACGCGGCCTGCTCGATGAAACCCTGGTGATCTGGGGCGGCGAATTCGGCCGCACCACCTACGGTCAGGGTGGAATCAATGATGACTATGGCCGCGACCACCACCCGCGATGTTTTACGATCTGGATGGCGGGCGCCGGCATAAAACCCGGTATGGTGTACGGTGAAACGGATGAATTCGGATACAACATCGCCGAAAACCCCGTACATGTGCATGACCTTCAGGCCACTATGCTACATTTGTTCGGGATTGATCACGAACGTTTCGTGTTCCCGTATCAGGGCCGGCGATTCCGGTTGACCGATGTGTCGGGGAAGGTCATTCCTGATATACTTTCTTAAATGTAAAAGTCAAAATGTAAAATATAAAATATAAAATGTAAAAGGGAAGGCATAAGCGTTTGGATTTCAGTTTTTACATACTCACTTTGACTTTTACATTTTGACTTTTAAATTTTACATTTTGACTTTAATAATAATATGAAACGACGCACATTTCTACAAACCACCGCCGTAACGAGCCTCGGCGCCCTGGCCGGCTTCACAGCCGACCCGACTATCGGCCACGGCAATTTCCGCTATCGTATCAATGCCCGCTGGTGCAAAGCCGACGCAACAAATCACCCCGTCAAAAACTGCCATGAAATGGTGTTTGACAAAAGCGGCCGGATATTTATGACCACCGACGACACCCGGAACAATATCCTGGTTTTCAGCAAAGACGGCGCCGTGCTGGATGCCTGGGGGCACGATTATCCGGGAGCGCACGGCCTGACGTATCACAATGAAAACGGCGCAGAAATGCTCTTTATCGCCGACTATGAACGTCATCAGGTGATTAAAACAAATCTGGCCGGCGATGTCGTCCGCACCTTCGAATGGCCTGCCGATTCCGGCAAATACCAGCATCAAAGCGAGTTTAAACCTACCGAAACGGCCATCGCCCCGAACGGCGATGTATTCGTGGCGGACGGCTACGGCAAAGACTATATCGTACACTATGACCATGACGGGAAAGTGAAAAACGTTTTCGGCGGTCCGATGCTGTTGAAAAACGCGCATGGTGTGGCCCTCGACACCCGCGACCCGCAAAAGCCGGTGTTGTTGGTCACCTCCCGGGCCGAAAACAGCCTGAAACGGTTCTCCATGGAAGGAGCATGGCTCGAAACGATTGCGCTGCCCGGCGCCTATATTTGCCGCCCCGTCGTGCACGGCGAAAACGTATATTTTGCCGTATTAATCAGCGAGTTACCGTGGGATAGCCAAAGCGGTTATGTGTGTATTCTGGATAAAAAGAACCGGGTCGTATCGGCGCCGGGTGCCGGCACACCGCGTTATTTGCCGGATGGCAGCCTGAAACCGCTTTATCAAACCGTAAAAGTATTTAAACACCCGCATGACGTGCTGGTCGATCCGGATGGCAATATTTATGTGGCGCAATGGAACAGCAACGGCGTGTATCCGGTGCGGCTGGAGCGGGTGTGAATGACATTTTAAAAAAAAGAAAATGAGACTATTAATTATTTTTTTAGTTTGTATGCCGGCGCTTCTTTGGAGCCAGCGGTATCAATTGACAGCGCCACGTATTGTAGTGGACAGTGTTTTCTTCCGGCAAAAAGCCGACGTTCAATTGGAATTCGACCTCGATGGCGCAACTGTTTTCTATACGACAGACGGTAAGTTGCCCGCTAAAGATGCCCCGGTTTATAAAAAGCCGTTTACGGTAGATTCCTCAACGGTGGTTCGGGCCAAATCGGAACATCCCGATTTTTTGCCCAGCCGGTTTGTCGAAAAACAATTATTTCAGGTTTCTGCCGTGCCAGACAGTATTCACTTACTGACCATGCCGGATACTACCTACCCGGGCAAACTCGGTTCCTCCTTGTTCGACCTGCAAAAAGGCAGTCGCGATTTGAGCGATGGCCGGTGGCTTGGATTTAAAGGAGATACCGCGGTAGTAGAGGTACAATTCAAACAGGTGGTGGCGCACAAATTAGTCCTGGTCAGTTCCCTTTTCGATCCGGGGGCCTGGATTTTTTCGCCCGCTGGCATCGAGGTTTACGGTAAGAGCGGCGATAAGGACTGGACGCCCATCGGCCGCTGGAATGCCCGTACCGGCACGCCCTGGAAGGATCAGCCGGCTAAATACGACGATTATCAGCGGGTGGTGCTGCGGCGGGTAAAAGTAGACCGCCTGCGGATTGTGGTGGTTCCTTACGGTCCCCTGCCCGAAGGCCATCCAGGCGCTGGTAAACCGGCCTGGCTGTTTCTGGATGAAATTGTCTTTCAATAATAATCCGGGCAGTTTTAAGTTTCCGGAATTTTACGCTCCCAGGGTGTCATGCTGTAAGCATCTGCTCAAGATTAAATCACTATTTTACCTTTAGATGAAACACTTTTGCTCCTTTTTGAGGAAAAATCGAGTTTCACTTTTGAGCAGATGCTTACAGCATGACAACCCGAGTAGGGTAAAATCCCTGTAACCTAAAAAACTGCCCGGACCATTGTTTCTATAGAAGTATGGAACTTATCGGTCGCCTTCACCCACTACTCGTTCACTTGCCCATTGGCATACTGCTCCTGGCTTTCGGGCTGGAATGTTATGCCCGCTGGCGCCGCCGGCAGGACCTGAAACCTGCTATCGACCTGGCGCTTGCGGCCGGCGTTTTATCCGCCGTGGCCACGGCAGCCACGGGCTGGCTGTTGTCGCAACAGGGCGGATACGAGGAAACGTTACTGCAGCGGCACCAATGGCTGGGGTTCGGCACGGCGGCGCTGGCGCTGCTGGTTTGGCTGGGTAAAGCGCAGCGCTGGTATTTCCCGGTATTTGCCGTTATGGTGGCTGCGCTGATCGCGGCGGGCCATTTCGGCGGCAGCCTGACCCACGGCGCGAATTATTTATTTGAACAAAAAAACGACGAAACGACTGCTGAAACGGGCGTTTTTCCGACTGCCGACCCGGAAATGCCGGTGTTTGCCGCCTACATACAGCCGGTGCTGGAAAAAAAATGCACGTCGTGCCACAACGCTTCCAAACACAAAGGCGACCTGCGCCTGGACGCGCCGGAGTGGATACAAAAAGGCGGTAAAAACGGCGCCGTGATCGACCTGCAACAACCGGCCGAAAGTCCGCTGCTGCAACGTGTCCGCTTGCCCCTGCACCACGACGACCACATGCCGCCCGCAGGAAAACCCCAACTCACGGACCTGGAAACGCGCCTGCTCGAATGGTGGATAGGGGAGGGGGCCGGTTTTGAAAAAAAGGTAAAGGAGTCGCCTTTGCCGGAGGACTTGCTGGCTGCCTTGCAAAAAGCGCAGGCCGGCCAACAACAAAATCCCGTGTTCCGAAAATCGATCGGCGAAGCGTCGGCGGCCGATTTGCAGCGCCTGAAGACCTTGTTCGTCAGCGTCAGCAAACTCGACGCGGCGGCGCCCTGGCTGGCGGTTTCTTTTGCCGGCTTGCAACACCCTGCCCCGGCGCACTGGGACGCCCTGCGCGGGGTGGCCGCTCAAACCGTAGACCTCGACCTGGCCCATACGGACGCCGGCGACGCCGTTTTGGCGGGTTTTGAACACCTGATCCGGCTCAATCTTGCTCATACGGCCATCACCGATGGCGTTGCGAAACCGTTGCAGGGCATGCAATACCTCGAATCGCTGAACCTCACCGGTACGGCCGTGAGCGACGCCGTGCTGGAGCCGTTGGCCCAACTGACGCATCTGAAACGCCTGTATCTGTGGCAAACGGCCGTTTTGCCCGGCGCCATTTCAACATTACAACAACAACGCCCCGAACTTCGCATCGAAACCGGCGCGGTGGTGGCCGACACGACCCGGCTGGCCTTGCGCGCGCCCAAACTGCTGTACGGCCGTACTTTTTTCGACGACACCGTCCACGTGACCCTCGATTTTCCTGCGTTCAAAGGCGTTTCGTTGTATTATACCCTCGATGAGGCCGCATCGCCCACTGCGCAATCCGACCGGTACCATGAGCCGCTGGTGCTGAGCCAAACGGCGCATCTCCGCACGTTTGCCGCCAAGGAAGGCTGGCTGAATTCCCCAGTTGTCGATATGTTGTTTGTCAAAAAACGGTACACGCCAAAAGAAGCACAAATAGCAGGACTGCCGTCGCCAAAATATCCGGCCAAAGGCGCGTCCTCGCTGATCGACGGCGAAATCGCCGGTGATCAGGGCGCTGACACCTGGTTAGGCTACGAAGGCGAACACCTGACGGCTACCCTGGACCTGGGCAAGACGGAAACCCTGAACCGCGTATTCGTACACTGTCTGGAAAACAATGTAGCCTGGATATTCGCCCCGGCGGCTATACAGGTGCAAACGTCGATGGACGGCAAAACCTTCCGGCCGCAGGGGAGCCGTCAGTTTCCGGCGAATGCGGCTATGGGCGAATCGAAAGCGCACCTGCTATCCTGCGATTTTCCGAAACCGGTTGAGGCGCGTTATGTGCGGGTTTTTGTGAAAAGCCTGCTGAAGAATCCGGCCTGGCATCCGGCGGGGGGGCAGAAATGCTGGATTTTTGTGGATGAAGTGCTGGTGGAGTGAAGGGGGGCTAAACACTTAAAAACCTACCAGCGGCATCATCGTACCGTTGGCGATAAACCCTGCCCAAAAAAACGGGTTGGCCAACGCCGGGTTTTTGCAGGCTGCAATAAAATCCAGTTTCGCCTGTCGAAGTGCCGAATCCTTGTTTTTCCCTTGTTTCAAACCTTGATAAAAAAGTACCATTACCTGCCTGGTCGCCTCATCGGGAGCCTGCCAAAGCGAGACGACCGTGGCAGGCGCTCCGGCAGCCTGAAATGCACGGGCAAGGTTCATCACGCCTTCGCCTTTATACAAGCGGCCTGTCCCGGTGTTGCAAGCGCTTAATACCACCAGTTCGGCTGAAAGCTGCATGGCGTACAGTTCCATGGCTGTGAGTTCGTTGTCTTCGGGCGTATCCTGCGGATTCTGCGTAAACAGCAAGCGGGAGAACAGTGGATTTCTGTCGTCCATCAAAGCGTGCATGGCCAGGTGCAGTATGCGGTAACCGGGCGACAGGCGTTTAAAATTCACCTCGTCGGCCTGTGCATCGAGAAAGGCATGTCCGTTCATCAATTTAGATATTTCTTTTACCTCCTGTGCAGCGCCGGGGAGGCCGTATTGCCCTTCGCGAACCAACAGTATTCTGTTCAGCGATCCGGCTCCTCTCAGGGTGTCGCTGTCGGTATAGCCAGGGGCAAAGCCGGCGAACAAGGCGGGCGCCGGGCTTGACTGTAACTTTTGCAGTTGTTTCGTTTGTTCCAACAACAAATTGGCCGAGCCGGCATAACTGACGTCGTAGCGGCGAAGCAAATACGGGAAGGTTCGAAAGTCAGGCGTCTCCATGGAAGTAACCTTTCCCAGTACTTCAAACGGCACATAATTTAACAGCCCGTCGGCAACCACAATTAAATGCCGCACCCGCTCAGGTAGTGTGGAAAGTGGGGTGGCCAGCAAATAATCGTACAATTGTTGGGAGCAACTGCTAAATAAGGCATAGTCCTCTCCGAGAAAACGAAGGCGGCTATCGGTCATCGACTTGCGCAAATCCCGGATCGTTTTTTCAAAACCGGCCGGCTGGGGCAACCGGTGCCAGCCGAGGTTGTAGCGGGTGAGCGTGAATACGTAAATGGTACTGTCGCTGATGAAATATTCAATCAGCGCCGTAGAATCGTCTAACAGCTGCTGCTGTAAGGTAGCGACCGGGGGCAATGCGGCGTCGTATTTCAGGTGATAGTAGTCGGGAAATTTTGTTTCCAGTATTTGCAGTAAAGCAAAGAGTGCTCGTTTTCGCTCAAAAAGCACCGCTTCATCCGGCGCGCCGGCGCCATTGGTTTTCTTTTTGAAAACGCGTTGTTCCAAATCGGCGATGTCGGTTTTTAGCTGTTTTTCCAATTGTCGCAAGCTGTCGGGTACCTGTGCGGAAAGAATGGCATCGTTGTGTCGCAAATCTTCCAACAAGGCTTGTGTTTTACTTTTTTCCGACAACCAAAAAGCGTCCTCTGCCTGTCCGAGAAGGGCTGCTGTTTGCATGGCTTTGTCGAAAATATGATAATTCAATTCGGATTGTTGCAAGCGATTATTCACGGCAGGCGCTTCGAAACGCATCGAATCCATAAAATGGAGGGCGGTCCGGAAGTTTTCCCATGCACCACGCAGGTCGTTCGATTTCCGGGATTGCTGGAAGCGGGCCAGGTTAATTTCGCCCAACTGTGTGAAGGTCTGTTTTTTAATATCCGTATTTACCTTGTCTTCAAGGATGCGTCGCGCGCCGGCCTCCGCTTCATCGAATCGCCCCAGTATACGCTGGCAGGTTGCCATTGACATTAGGTTATTATGCAGTGCTGATGGTTGGTCCGGATTTTGAATCTGCAATAGTTCCTGTTCTGCGATCCGCCAGTCGATGGATTCCTGGTAACGATGTTGTTGAAGCAGCATGACGGCGTATTCTCCAAAGCAATAGGCGATGTCTTTTCTGGTAAAATCATTGATGGCAAAATGCCGGCGTACATGATCAAAGGCTGCTTCCACTTTTTCATAATTCCCGGTTTTCCTGTACAGGCCCATCAAAAAAGGGTATTTGTCCAAAGGCAATTCGCCGGCGTTTTTTTTCTGTATTTCAAAGTTCCGCTCGAAACACCGGACGGCCTCGGCAGTGTCCCGCAATTCAAGTGCAATTTCTCCTAACGACATAGACGTATTACCGGTCAAATCGTGATCGGGGCCCAGCGTTTGCTCCCGAATCGTCAGGCAGCGTTTCAGATAAGCGAAAGCGCCTTCGTAATCGCCTTTGTATCGCAACAATCTGCCCTTTGCCGAATAAATATTGGTCAGCAGCGGATGCAGGGGGTCTAGTGTTGCGCCGGCTATCCGCTCGGCGCTGGAAAAATCACGTAACGCCTCTTCGAAATTACCCTTCTCCTGATACAATGTGCCTCTGACCTGCAGCGCTCTAACCATATACGGATGATTATTTCTGTTGCAATGCTGCAGGATAGAAACGGCCGTTTTGGCATATTCCAGGCCCTGAGTAAACCTGGCAATATTGATGGAATACCCGGCCAGAAAGCAGTACCCGAATGCAACGCGCTCATCCTGCGGCCCATACAAACGGCTATTGATTTCAACGGATTTTTGCAGGCACCAGAATGCGGAGTCGTAGGTTTCTGTCCTCGCCAGCGTAATACCATAGTTATGGAGCGATTTGGCCAATTCCGCTTCGGGCGCGGGCGACATGCTGTACAACAACTGAAGAGAGGCGCCGAAATTGCTCTTCGCCTCCGCCCTTTTCGACAAAATTTGTTGTGCAACCCCCAGCCGGCGATAACAGACGGCCAGTTCAAGGCTATCGGGGTTCGTTTGCAGAAGTATGGTATGAAGTCGATCGGTAAATAGTGTTTCCGCTTGCCGTGCTTGTTCGGGGTGAAACGTATATACGAATACGTCGAAACTGCTGTCCGGCAAGGATACCGGTACGCCTGTTTGTGCGGGAGCGAATAGGGGAAACAAGCAGGCAAGGATTGCCGGGAAGATGATTTTCATTAGGGAAGATTTTGCGGTGTTGAAATTGCAGTGGAAAGTGGAAAAAATATTTCCATTGCAATGTTAAGAAAAAAGGTTGCGAAGGAATAAAAAAGACAGTTTAAAAAAGCGCTATTTTTCAGCCTTCCCGTATTGTGAAAAAAGCGCAAAACTTGCAAAAACCTGAATTATTGGCAGACCGGGCACTCCTGCGATCCCTCTCCGAAGGACGCCCGGACGTTTTAGATGATCTATACTATCGCTACCGCGACGGGTTTCTGCGCTGGGCCGGCCGCCGTTTCAGCACTACGCCTAATGACCTGGAGGATGCATGGCAGGACGCTGTCATCGCCTTGTATGAAAGAGCGATCTCTCCCAAACCGTTTGAACTGCGTTGTTCGTTGCGTACGTACCTGTATGCGATCGGAGGAAAAAGATTGTTACAAAACCATCGGAAAATGCAGCGATTAATATGGAAAGATGATATAGACCGGGCCATTGACCGGGAGGCGGAAGTATTGACTTTCGAATGGGACGAACCCGGCGTGGAAGACCGGGAGTACTTGCTGGCCTGTATCGAAAGCCTTGGACCGCAATGCCGCGAATTATTATTGGGCCGGTATTACGAGGACAAAAAATTGGAGGAGTTGCAGCATCAGTTTCAGTACCAGAACCTGAATACGGTCAGTGCTTCGATCTCCCGTTGTATAAAACAATTGAAAGCCCTGGTGGAAGAAAAACGGACCTTATGAACGAACAGGAACAAATCGAAAAATACCTCGGCAACGCCCTCTCCGATGCCGAACGGGTCGCTTTTGAGCAGGCGTTGGAAAACAGCCCGGCATTGCGCCGCGAACTGGAGCGGCACCGGCTGGCTATACTGGCCATCCGGCTAAAAGGCCGTGAACAACTCAGGCAACGCTGGGCGGTGCAGCCCGAAGCACCGGCGATGCCGGCAGCCCGCGGTGCGTACGGCCGGTTCCTGCGGGCCGGTATCTTCATCCTTGCGACGGTCATGGTTGTGGTCCTGGCGCTTTGGTGGTGGCGCGGCGATCAGTCCGCACTCAACCGCCCGGCGCCTATTCCGGCAGATACCGTTCGTGCCAAACCCACGGCGCCGCTACCTGCCATACCAAAAACCTCGCCCATTGCCCGGGATGCTCCGGCCGGGGCGGAAAAATTGTTTGCAACTTATTTTAAGCCTTATCGCGACGAGTCGATGAATCCCACGGTCCGGGACAATCCGGCGGGCGGGCAGTCGGCGTTCGACAAGTTTCAACAGTTATATTGGGAGCATCAGTACGCCGGGGCACTCAACGCTTTTGAAGCGCTTGACCCCGTGTTGCGCCAAAATGATAATCTGTTGTTTATGAAAGCCAATCTGTTGCTCGCTACCGGGCAAACGGATCAGGCGGCAGCCCTGCTGGAAGCCATTCTTCTGAATAATCGCTCCAGATACCTGGAGGAAGCCCGGTGGTACGAAATGCTTTGTTATTTAAAAAAGGGCGATTGGCCGGCAGTTAAATTGCGGCTGAAACGTATTTTGGCCATACCCGATGCTCCACACGGTAAAGAGGCCGCCCGGCTGCTCAACCAAATCAGATAAGGTATTTTTTGAAAATTTTTAATCCGGGCGTTAAGGTTTTACAACCTGGGGGAATAAACAGTATCATCATCAGATACCTGCCCGATGCCATTACGATACGCCATTTTGAAAAAAACAATTTTAGGGTTGTTTTCCCAGATTTCCTGCGGGGCGGCTATTGCCCAGAACGCCGGTGAATGGCCATCGGAAATAACCGCAACCGTTGTTCCGGCGGTATCGTTTTTATGGTTGTTCGGTTGGTTGATATTGGTTATTATCGGTATTATTTGTGCAGATTTCCGCTACCGTCAGGTACGACGGCAAAGTCAGGAAAAACTCCGCCTGCGTATCGCCCGAGACCTGCACGACGAAATGGGCAGTACCTTGAGCAGTATCTCCATCCTGAGTGAAGCCGCCCTCCGCAACCTGGATCAGGACACCGACCGCGCCCGCTTCCATGCTATCGGGGAGCGCACGAGGCAAGTGATGGAGTCTATGAGCGATATCGTCTGGAGCGTCAACCCGCGCAACGACAACATGGAGCATGTGTTGGTGCGCATGACGGAATTCGCGGTGGAAATTCTGGAACCACAGGGCATCGCGCTGCACTTTGAGGCGGATGAAACGGCGAAAACCCTGAACATCCCCATGGAACAACGCAAAGATTTTTATCTGCTGTTCAAAGAGGCGGTGAACAACGCGGCCAAGTACAGCGGCGCTTCCGACGTTTGGATTCAGATACGGGCCGAAAAAAACGGCTTGCGCCTGGAAGTGCGCGACAACGGCCGGGGGTTTGATCCGGCACTGGTTAAACGGGGCAACGGGCTGTGGAATATGCAGCGGCGGGCGGAAAAAATCGGCGGGCGGTTTGTGGTGGAGAGCGCCGTGGGGGAGGGGACGCGGGTGGAGGTACGGGTGTGAGTCACATCATCATGGGATGGCGCACAAAACAATTATATCCCGATCTTTAAGCCGTTAAACACAGCTCATGCCGATCCGCATCATCATTTACGAAGACAATGCCGCCCTGCGCGATTCGTTGCGTATTCTGCTCGCCGGTCTGGATCAGTTCGACCTTGTAGGCGCATTCGGCGATTGTTTGAATATTGAGGAGGAGGTGCGCCGGTTGGATCCCGACGTCATCCTGATGGACATCGACATGCCGGGGCGCAGCGGTATCGAGGGCGCTTACTTAGCCAAGCAGGTTAATCCGGCCACCGAGGTGCTCATGCTGACGGTATTCGACGATAATGACAAGGTATTTCAGGCGATTTGCGCCGGCGCGAGCGGCTACCTCCTCAAAAAGACGCCTCCTTCCAAAATTCTCGAAGCCATAGAAGACATCTATAACGGCGGTGCGCCGATGACGCCTTCTATTGCGCGCAAAGTGCTTGAACTGTTTCCACGCACACCGGCCGTCAATACCGAACTGGATAAACTCACGCCCCGCGAGCAGGGCGTACTGCGTTGCCTCTCTACCGGCAATAGCTACAAAATGGTGGCCGACGACCTCAATATCAGCATCGAAACGGTGCGTACCCACATTAAGCGGATTTATGAAAAACTGCACGTGCATTCGGTGGCGGAGGCGATTGCGAAGGCGTTTTTGAGATAAGAAAAGCGGATTGAGCGGTACTCCTCCCATGATCATGGGATTGCAGGGGCAGTTCAGAAGCAGGATTTTTGTATCCGTTAATGCTTGAATAATGGTCTTTTAAATCACCTCGAAACAAATGATAGATACCGTTCTCAAATATCTGAGGGATAAACTCAATGTGTATTTGGGTAACACCCCGCCGGGATTAATCCAATTCCCTTCAGAACTACCGGGTGACAGTATAAACCTGCCGTCCGACTGTGTTGCTCTGCTCCTTGTTCGGATTGAGGAAGAAAAAACGATGCGTTTCGATGAGCGGTATATCCGTACCAAAGGTACTGCGCAGAATTTGGTTTATACCAGCGCCAAACCTGCTATTCCGTTGCATTTGTATTTACTTTTTATATCCCGGTTCAAGGACTATAATACCGGCTTAAAGCACTTGTCTTCTGTTATCCTGTTTTTTCAATCTCAACTCGTCCTCCAACCCGATAACCTTCCTGAACTGGTAGCCGAATTACACACGCCCACGTTTACGGTACAAAATGAAATATGGGGCGCGCTGAAAGCGCCACAACATCCGGCGGTGATGTATAAGATTACGATGCTTATGTTGGAAAGCGAGGAAACTACCGGTGATGCAATACAGGAGGTACATACTACTTCGGGACTGATTACCAACTGACGATATCCTTATTCGCTTTACTCACCTTAAAATATAACAAATAAAATTATGCCGACCATACAAAATACGCCCGGCGTTTACATTGAAGAGGCCGCTACTTTGACGCCCTCTGTAGCAGAGGTGCCCACTGCAATTCCAATATTCATTGGGTATACACAACATGCGAGGATTGAACGAACCCAGGAAAACCTCACGCTCAAACCCGTAAAAATTTTTTCCCTGACAGAATTTAGGGAGTATTTCGGTAGTGCCCAGGAAGAAGACAATGGAATCACCGTGACCATTACGGACACTTATTCCAATGAAGCATTGTCGAACCGGCGGATTCAAGGTAGTCTTACTCCCACAGCGGGCAATGGTTTATCCATGCATAATCTGTACTATGCCATGCAATTGTATTTTGCCAATGGAGGGGGTGCATGTTACGTGATATCGGTTAAAAATTTTAGTGGTACCGCGTCCCTAGTTGACAAAGACGATTTGGGAAAAGGGCTGGAGGAGTTACCGGATGAGGCCACGCTTATTGTTATTCCCGAGGCAATTCATCTTACTCCGGCAGATATGGCTACCTTATACAGTAAAGCCTTGGATAAAGCGGCAAAAACAAATGATAAATTTGTCATTATAGATGTCAAAATGAATGGCAATAATACTGACACAATAACGACGGATATTGCCGATTTCAGAGCGCAAAGCTTTCCCGGTGAAAACCGGAAATTCGGCGCGGCATATTATCCCTATCTGGATACTACAATTGACTACAGTTATAATCCGGCAGGGGTTGTTATTAATCATGAACTGATCGGAGCCCCGAGTACGCTTCAACCTGTATATCACCAAATGAAACTAACAGGTGGTGATAGTGAAAATATAAACGCAAAAGATAAAAGCTTATATTTTCAAATTCTGACGGCCATTTCCCAAATTCCCCTGAGACTCCCACCCAGTCCGGCGATAGCCGGTGTTTATTCCCGGGTTGACCGGGATCGGGGCGTTTGGAAAGCGCCGGCCAATGTAAATGTTGTCGGCGTTTCCAAGCCTGCTTTGCTCATTGACGATTCGCGTCAGGGCAACATGAACGTTGATCCGGAAAGCGGGATATCCGTTAACGCTATTCGCAGTTTTCCCGGAAAAGGTACCGTCGTATGGGGCGCCCGTACACTCCATGGCCTCCATCCAGAGTGGAAATATATCAATGTACGGCGTTTATTCAATTTGATTGAGGAATCGGTTCGAAAAACAACTGACCGATTTTTATTCGAACCGAATACGACCTCCACATGGCTAATGGTCAAAGCCATGTTGGACAATTATCTGTACGGCCTTTGGCAACGCGGCGCATTGGCGGGCTCGAGACCGGAACAAGCTTATTTTGTAAAGGTAGGGGCCCCGCTTCCGGATGACATTAATAATGGCATCATGCGGGTAGAGGTAGGCGTCTCCGCCGTGCGCCCGGCTGAGTTTATCATTATTCGTTTTTCTCAACAATTGCAACAGGCCTGAATAATAACTTTCAATTAAAAAACTATGCCATACTCAGTAAAAGATATTAAAGAGGTTTACCCCTTGCCCGTGTATAATTACCGGGTAGAAATTAGCAACGGCGCCACCACGGAAACCATAGCCTTTTCCAATGTATCCGGTCTGAGCCTCTCGTTCGAAACGCATACTTATAAAGAAAGCCCGGATGACAGCAACAAGGGCGATTTTGCCGGCCCGATTGTCCGGCGTATGCCTGCACAGCGTGCCGATGTAAAAATTACCCTTAAAAAAGGTTTGGTTCGGACGAAAAGCATAAAGGCGTTATATGGTTGGATAAATTCGGTGCAAGTTAATCAGGTTGAAAAAAAGGATATTACGGTCCGACTGCTCGACGAAGCGGGGGCTCCCGTGGTCAGTTGGAAAGTAATAAACGCCTTTCCCACCAAACTGGACGCACCGGCCTTTGATGCTACTTCAAATGACGTAGCCATTGAAAGTATGGAGCTTACCGCCGATATAGTTATGATGGAAGAGTCCGCCACTGCCGGGTCTGGCGCCGCATGACGCTGAAAATAAACAGGATATGGCTGTCGATATCTCTACCATCAAAAGTGCCTACCCACTCCCCGTGTACAACTACCGGGTCAGTATCGGTGGCAGTACCCTGGCCTTTTCGGAGGTGACCGGGTTGAGCCTGCAATACGAACCGATCACGTACAAACACGGCCTGAGCTGGAAAGAAGGCGCCGAATACATGCCGGGCATGAAACAACCGCTGCGCGTCACACTCCGAAGAGGCATCGTGTTTCAACGGGACGACCTGCTGACCTGGATCAAAACCGTGCAGCAAAACAAGGTGGACAAACGCGACATCGTCATCGACCTCTGCGACGAAACCGGGGCTCCGCTGATTAGCTGGCTATTGCGGCAGGCTTTTCCCCTGAAATTAGACGCGCCCGCTTTCAACGCGAATTCCAACGAAGCCGCTATCGAATCGATGGAACTGATGGCCGGCGACCTGTTGATCACCTTTCACAGACAATCCGCTCAGACATGAACCCACCACCAGTCGGATATTATTTTATGGCGAATTTTTTCTTCCGCGTACCGGATATTATGGGGGCTTTGTCGCTCTTAACCAGGCAACCGGATATGCGAAAAGATTCCCTCGATATCCGTTTTCAGAAAATATCGGGATTCCGGGTGAACATGTCTCCTTATTCGCTGGAAGAAGGCGGGCAAAACCTGTTCGAGCACCGGCTGCCGACAAAATACACGTATAGCAACCTGGTGCTGGAACGTGGTCTGGTGGTCGATTCGCCGCTGAACTACGAGTTCCAGCAGTCCATGTCCACTTTCCGGTTCAGTCCGGGCATGGTACTGGTATCGCTGCTCAATGAAAAGGATGAACCCGTCACTGCCTGGGCCTTTTTCAGCGCCTACCCGGTGAGCTGGTCATCCTCCGACCTCGATGCCAACAGCAACAGCATTGTCATCGATACCCTCGAACTGGCCTACTCCCGCTTCCAACGAATGACTTTGTAAATCGTCATTGCGTCATTCGTCGTCATTGGCACTCAAAACTCAAAACTCAAAACTAACAAAGTGCCTGTCGAAATAAAAGAATTGGTCATCCGCATGGTCACCCGCGAGGCGGGCGCTGCGGGTGCAGCGAACGCCGACAACCGGCCGACCACCATTGAAAACCAGGATACCCTCGTCGCGACCTGTGTGAAACAGGTGTTGGCTATTTTGGAAAAGAAAAAGAAACGTTGAAATGGAAATACCGAATCCGTTCAAAATGCAACGGCTGACGATTACGCCGAAACGCCGCCGAAACTCGAATGAACCGCCCCGGTCGTTTGAAGCCATGTTCAATCCGAGTCAGTATTCGCTGACCTACCGGAATAAAGTGAGGCATCATAGAACCCTTGGGCCGGATGCGGGCGACCTGGAGTTTGCAGGCCAGGAACCCGCAACGTTTCAGGTCAGACTGATGCTTGACGGCACGGGCGCCACGGAAAGTTTCGGCTTGGCTACCGGCTTTGGGCTGGCCGTACCAACGGTAAAAGAAAAGGTCAACCAATTTTTGACCACCTGTTACCGGGTGGTGGAAGACGAACATCAGCCTAACGTGGTACACTTGCAATGGGGCATCGTTGATTTTTACGGTCAGATAGAAAGCTTGCAAATCAATTTCACGCTGTTCGATCAGAGCGGCAACCCATTGCGCGCCGAACTGGACGTTCGCTTTGTCGGCCATGACGATCACGGCTTTGTCAACCTCAGCTCTCCCGATCTTACCCACGTGCGCGTGACCAAAGCCGGCGACAGCCTGCCCCTGCTGGCCAAAGAAATTTACGGCTCTTCGCGCTATTACCTGCTGATCGCGGACGCCAACAGACTCGACGACTTCAGAAACCTGCAACCCGGAACTGTTTTACACTTTCCACCCCTTACACCGCAATGAACTTAAACGCTACCACGGTAACCATTACCAGCGACGGACAGCGATTGAACAATACCCTGCCGCTGATCCAATTAGACGTGCTGAAAGAACTCAACCGGGTTCCGTCGGCGCAGCTGGTGTTTGCCGACGGGAGCATCTCCGAGCGCCAGTTTGTATTGAGCCAAAGCGCGCACTTCAATCCCGGCAAAACCATCGAAATATTTATTCGCCGCGAAAACACACCCGGCCAGGGCGATACCCGGCTGTTCAAAGGCATCGTCACCGGCCAAACCATTGAAGCCGGCGAACACGCTTTCCGCCTGACTATAGAACTGAAAGACAAAGCCGCGCGGATGTGTACGACGCGACGCAGCGCTATTTATCGTGACCAAACGGACAGCCGGATTTTTTCTGAGTTGATACAAGGGCACGGCCTGGAAGAGGACAAAATAGCGGACACCTCCCCCAAACATCCCGAAATCGTGCAATACGACAGCACCGACTGGGATTTTCTGATGCTTCGCGCCGAGGCAAATGCTATGGTCGTCCATATTTCTGACGGACGGGCGACAATTATCCGGCCCTCCATAGCCGAAAGCGTCCGGCATCGCTTCGAATTCGGCATGAGTCCCATACTCGGCGTGGAACTGCGCGCCGACGCGGAACGACAGTTCGGAACCGTGCAGGCCGGCGCCTGGGATATCGACAACCAACGAATGGCCGGTCTGGAAGACGCTGATGCTTTCCAGATATACCAGGGGAACCAGGTGCTGAATCCCGCCGGTCTGGCCGATCACGTCGGCGGCGCCGAAAACAAACTGGGTAATACTGGCGCACGGCCCGCCACCGAAATGAAAGCCTGGGCCGACGCCCGCCTGATGCGCAGCCGCCTGTCGCTGCACCGGGGTTGGCTTACCGTGGTCGGGCGCAGCGATATCGCCGTGTTGGATACCATCGAACTGCTGGGCCTGAGCGACAAATTCAACGGCCGGACGCTCGTCACCGGTGTGCGGCAGGAATACGGCCCCGCCGGCTGGCGCACCGACATCCAGATCGGCCTGACCGAAGAGCCCTTCGCCCGCGCCTCCCCGGATGTGCAAACCCTGCCAGCCGCCGGCCTGTTACCGGCCATCAACGGCCTGCATGTCGGCGTGGTGGATACCTTCGAAAGCGACCCCGAAAATCAATACCGGGTGCGCGTGCGCGTGCCGGCCTGGCAGGTGGAGCAGGAAGTCATCTGGGCCCGCCAACTGCACCCCGATGCCGGCGACCAGCGCGGCATCTTCTTCTACCCCGAACCCGGCGACGAAGTGGTGCTTGGTTTCCTGAACGACGATCCCCGCGAAGCCGTCATGCTCGGCAGCCTGTACAGCAGCGCCCGGCCCGCTGTCGTCCCGGCGAATGAACTCGACGAAAACAACCATATCAAAGGCATTTTTACCCGCGAAGGCATCGAAATACGCTTCGACGACGAACATAAAACCCTCTCCATAAAAACCATAGACGACCAAAAAATCATCCTAAACGGCAGCGACAAAACCATTACCCTCGAAGACGGTAACAACAACCGGATTATCCTGAACGACAGCGGTATCCAACTCAAAAGCAGCGGCGATATCAAAATCGAAGCCTCGGGGAAGGTGGAGATCAAAGGGGCGCAGGTGGAGGTGAAATGAAAAAGGGGGGGGAGGGGATGGGGGCATAGCCATCAACTTAAGGTTTTTTTCGTGGTATATAATTAATTATTAATGAATTACATGATTTAAGATTACATGATTTAAGATTACATGATTTAAGATTACATGATTTAAGATTTACCCGTAGCATACACCTCTAACACTTGGCTAAGAGTTGCCGGTACACTCTACGGGCAAATCTTAAATCATGTAATCTTAAATCATGTAATCTTAAATCATGTAATCTTAAATCATATAATCCATTGAATGTCAATTGTTATCTTCTTAAGTTGATGGCTATGGGGGATGGGGGTGGGGTTGGAACGTGCGGAAAATTCATTTCCAGTTTTAGGTAGCACGGTAATGGCCCCTGGTGCTTCGTTTTGGCTCAGCAGGATAATACAATTAGACTTTTTAAAAGAACTCAACTATAAAGTTTTCACCATTATTTATTAGCCATGCAAAAAGAAATTCAACTGCAATTCTCCCCCGACGAAGTAAATCTCATCCTCGAAGGCCTGGGCAATCTTCCCTTTGTCAAAGTGTACCAACTGATCGGCAAAATCCAGGAACAAGCATCGCAGCAGGTGAGTGGCGACAACGGACAGAACCCCGCCCCGGCGCCGGACCGCGCCACCGAACGCCAAAGCGCCAAATAATAGCCAAACCATGAACGGACGATCTCCAAACGGCAATTTTATCGGCACGGGCTGGGCCTTCCCGCCGGCTTTCACAGCCGGGGGCGCCGACGTGGTGCTGGTGCAGGATGATCAGGACATCTTCGAAAGCCTGCAAATCCTGCTCGCCACCAGCCTCGGCGAACGCGTCATGCGCGAGGACTACGGCTGTAATCTGCGCGACTACCTCTTCGAAGAACTGGACCAGCGCCTGCTCAACAACCTGCGCCTCGCCGTCACCAACGCCGTCCGGATGCACGAAACCCGTGTGGAAATGGAGGACGTCAGTTTCGACATACAGGCCGATCTGCAACAATCCACGATCTATATCCGGATCGGGTTCCGCGTGCGGACGACCAATACGCGGTACAATATGGTGTATCCGTTTTATTTGACGGAGAGTGCGTTGGGGCCGGTGGGCGCCCGCGACAGAGCGCCGGCACTGCCGCCGCAGATCAGCCCGCAATTAACCGTTCAAACAACGAATGAAACGGCCGACACCCCCACAACGGAGAACACTCACTTCGTCGCATTCCGGCATCGTGCCGATGCCGCAAACACAGACGACTGGTCGGGAAATTACACCCGGCTATACCATCCGCGCCTGAACGGGAACCCGGACGCCATCATTTTTGTCAATTCGATTTGGGCATTCGATGCCGCCCATCTAGGTGCGGGTACAAGCAACCCCAATTCTGTAGAAGTCTGCTACCGGGATGGGCACTGGTACATCTGCTACCGAAACCCGGAGTTGAAAATAGATAACGGCGATCCTTCTTATTTGGGACATGCCTTCAACGTGCTGATCGCCCCGGAGGGATCGCCGAATGCTTTCGTGTATACTGGTGAACCAAAGGATACCGAAACCAATATGAACCGGATGTATATCGATCACCCGGCTTCCAACGGCAAACCCGACGCTTATTTGATGGTAACACCCCGGAAAAGTGTGGCATCCAACCATGAAATTGGCGTTGGATACGAATCCGCGCGCGCACAATGGTTCATTTACAATCAGGTTAACCCGGCGGCGGAAGCCAATGCAGTCTGGTTACCCGAGCACTACTTTGCCCAGGGCTCAGCCTTCAACGTATTGGTTTTGCCGGAAGGCAGGTTGGGAAATTTGGAAGCGTTCAGTCACCTTGCCACCACAGAAAACAAACGAAACCAGGGTACCTTTTTTACCCATAGTGACCTCGATGGAGACCCGAACGTAAACTTTTTTATCACGCAGGCATGGCGACAAGATAAGGGCGGACTATACAACGACAGCCCTTTGGTCTTGTGGTATGACGCACCCGGCGAGGGCGATAATTACCAATGGGAGGACGGCTATTGGTTTGTTTACAACATAAAAGGGCATACGCCGGCAAATGCAGTATTCAATGTTTTTGTACTCAAGAAAATTTGAACAATGAACCTGCATTGACCACATTGACCACATTTAAATCACATTGACCACATTTAAATCACATTGACCACATTTAAAAAAATGGACTACATCCTCCTCGACGGCGATATCGCACAGTTCCTGCCCAGTTTCGGCCCGGCCACCGTGGTGCCCCGACCGGGTACCCTGCAGGGCAGCGGGCCTTCCAAATGCAACGGCAAACCCGTGTGCGTGGAAGGCGATGAAGACCGGTTGCAGGTGCCGGGCTGTATGTATACCAGCGGGGCGTTCAGCATACCCGGTACCGGAACGTTGAAAATCGACCGCCTGGCCTCGAACCAGGTGGCGCAACACACGAAGAGTGGCGGGAAAAAAATGCTGTTGAAGGGGGCGACGTTCCAGGCAAAGTTCGAAGTGCAAAGCCCGGCTATGGACAGCAATGGCGTGCCGGACCCCATGAACCGCTACCCCGGCGGACAGGGGCAATTTATCACGACAAATACGAAATACAAAGGAACCTAACACGAAACAACCATGCCGCAGGAAATACATTATATTGATCTTGGCGAAGGGACTGCGCAGCCTCAACGGTTGCAGCAAGCGCTCCTGCCGGCACATTTTCAACTTTGTGAGCGCGGGCTGGAGGACTGGATTGCTCTGGCGCGCAGCCTGGCAAAACACCTGAAATATTATGATTTGACCAACCGGGCCGTTGGCGATTGGAGTGCATTTCTGGAATATAATAACGCGGCGCCCATTGCCGACATTCAGGTATTTCTGGCCGACCCGGAACGTTTTGTACACGATCCGCAGAAACAAGCCTGGCTAACCCGCCCACACTTTACCTTATTCCTGACTTTTCTGGAATTGCTGGACCTGGAAAAACAGGAAATCAACCGCTTTACCCAACGTCATCTCGATCATTTTTACCGCGAAATACTGGGCATTATGCCCAAACCCGCCGAACCTGACCGGGTCCACCTGCTGTTCGAACCGGCGCGAGGTATGGGAGAGCAGCGTATAGAAGCCGGGGCCTTATTACAAGCGGGCAAAACACCGGATGGCAAATCTCGATACGTACGCACGGAAGAAGAAATCGTCGTTAATCGGGCAAAAGTGAGCGAGGTAAAGGTGTTTTTTCAGGAACGGGTATATCTGGAGTTGCAGGATATTTATAAGGCATATCTGGAGACACATCCGGGACGATTTGATGAGGCGATGATGTGCCTGATTCATTTTGTATTGCCCGAAAACCAACCCCTTCGAATAGTGCATGCCGCCCAGGGTTATGAATTTTCCCACGCTTTCAGCGAAGCTAATATATCGAACGACATCGCCTTCCTGAGTGGTAATGTAAAAGATGTATTGACGTTTTCGGGAAAAACCTTGGGCCTGAGTCTGTATGAGTTGCGACGATTAATGGCACTCAAACAACGGCAGGAAAATTCAAGCAGCCCGGACTGGGCGCTAATAAACCAGAAATTCAAGGAAGCCAACGCCGGTTTTTCCCCGGGCCTTTTCGATGACTTCAACGGCAATTTTGCAGCGGCTATAGGATTTGCCCCCTTCCCGGAGGATACAACTAATCATCCAATATTTAGCCGGGTCCAGAATGTCAATGACATTGTCGATTACTATGATTTATTGTTGGATTCGCCCGGGGTGTTTTCCTATTTTGAAGCGGTGGCTCAAAAACGGTTGAGCAAGGATGATTTCATCCTGATCATGGAAGCTTTTACCCGAATCAGGGCCGACTGGCGGGCAATCAATAATTTTCTCCGTAAAATCTGGTTAGCCGCCGGCAATAACGAATCATCGCTGCCGGCCTGGCCGGATTACCCAATTTCAAATCCTAATGCTTCAAGTAGTTTCCAGGCACGTTTGGATCAGGTAAAGCCTGGATTGGAATATTCTGCCTTGTCTGGTTCGGAGAGCGGACAAATAGATCATTGGTGGATGGAAATAATCTCCCTGGAGCAATACTTTAACCTGACTGCCGAAGAATTATTGTTTATGTCTCGCCTTTGGGCACTGGAGCCATTGCCGGATGAAGTATATCAGCAGATTTGGGCTTATTTGTATCCAATCCGCTCACCCGATATAACACCGGATGAAAACTCAAAAATTGGTTTGCTTCTGGATGACGCCGCCACTGTTTCAGGAAAAACGCTAAAGGCAAGACGCGACTTGATCGCGCTTGTCGAAGCAGCATTCCGGAGCGGAACAATACAGCAGGAAGGCTACGACTTTATGCTCGCGCATTTGCCGCTGATATCTGAAATCAATACAGGAGATTTTAACCGCCTCCTCCAACTCCTCGAAAAATCATATTACAGCAAGATATTGGCACAGCGTGTTGCTGCTTTTGAGGCAAAATTCCGCCTGATCAGCAATTCGACTGCGGCTCTCCATAACCGCTACAAACTCCTGGAGCATAGTTTCGGCAGCCTTTATCCGGGCGGGAATTACTATGTATTGCCGCCATATCCGGCAACCAGTACGGCGGAGCAGGATACGGGCGTGTTAGTACAACAACTCGCTAACCACTGGTATGGCCCCAACATCTCGGAAAAAGCCCAGGCTCGCCGTTTCCTGGAAAGTTCTTTCCATTTGCGGGTCAGGGAGTTTGATGATTTTTTGTCCTTTTTTATCTATTTCGAAACCAAGCCGTTGGATATTGGCGCATGGAACCAATTTTACCAAAAACGCAATTGGGATACCCTCTACCGCCTGGTCGCCGAAGCTCAGTTTCGCCGCGACAAGCCTGATCTCAGGCCCCGAAAAATGTTGCATGATGGTTTTTTTGCAGCTCCTGACGCTACCCTGTTGCAAACGGCCCGGCCCGGTGAAAGTCACGCCCGGTGGCAAACCTTCGGTCGTATGCTCGAAGAACGTGACGGAGACCCCAAACCGCCGCCGGTACACCCGGCCGAACTGGGCTTGGTCATCGAATCGCCACTGCTATTGCTGAATGGAGGGAACAGAACCATTACCCTCACCCTCACCGGAAACACCTCTGCCTCACCCGGCCTGGCCGGTAAGTTTGAATTTTTTGTCAGTGTCGGTCAGGATAAAGGTGGCTTTTTTAAAGTCGATGACGTCCAGTTTCCCGACGCTGATTTATTGATTATCAATTTGAAGTTAGGGCCGGATGCTCCCCCCTTAACTCTTCCCTCCACCGAAATTTTTCGCCCGCTAAAAAGTGCTCCCATCCTTAAAATGGTGTGGAAGGGTACACCGGATGAGTATAAAATTTTTGCAGATTGGCAAATTCGAGACATCACCCTGCAAGTGGCCGTCATTGGCCTGACACCAGATACTGCTTCAAATGATGTGGGGGAAGTGGATACAAAAAAGCCTTTTGAACCCTTTGGGGCGCACCCGAGGGAGGGCAGCAAATTTACGTTTGCACACGCAGAAATTAATCAAAAGGATCTGGCCGACCTGACGTTACATTTCGACTGGATGGGAAAGCCGAATGGAAAAATAACCAATTATTATACGAATTATTTGAATAAATATCCTGAATCCAACCCTTGGAAAATTCCGCAAGTGAAAATATTTGGAGACTCGGAGTCTCTAATGGTTGATGATGATGCATCATCCAGTATTGAGATTACAGTTGACGTCCCATCATCAACGATTCCCAATATTATATTAGAACTATCAGGCGACTTTGGTCATGATCAGTATTTATTGCGAATTCAGGAATTAGAGATCAAGCAAAAAGAGAATACTACTAATACGGAAGTTGTCCGACCCGCACTGAACACACCCTACACCCCAAAACTCAAATCATTCACCTTTGACTATACCACACAGCCTGAGCATCTGGACAAAGGGGAACAAGGGGATCACCGCGTCTGGGAACTCCACCCCTTCGGCATAGCAGTTCCGGAACCCGGAAAACCACTGGGCCTGACGCCCCAGTTACCAAATGAGGCAGCGTTGTACGTTGGCCTGGAAGATATCGCGCCATTGGAGTCCGTGAATATTCTTTTCCAGGTGGCAGAAGGCAGCGCCGATCCCGATATGGAACGCCGGCCCGTCGTATGGCAATATCTGTGCCGTACGGGTTGGCGCAGCGAGGACGCGCGCACCAAACAACCGCTGCTGTTGAGCGACCCTACCAACGGCCTTACCCAGAGTGCGGTGTTGCGTTTTCAACTGCCCGCAGATGCCGTGAACGATCACCGATTGCTGCCTTCCGGCAAATACTGGTTGCGTGCCACCATTCGTGAACACCGCCAAAGTGTCTGTGACCTGATCGGCATACACCCTCAGGCGATAAGCGCCGTTCGGGTGCTCGACGACAGTGTCCCGGATGACCCCGGACTTGCCTTGTCGCCTCAAACCGTAACAGGATTGTTGCAGCGCCGTTCCGGCATAAAAGCCGTAATGCAACCTTACAGCAGCTTCGGCGGCCGTTCCGCTGAAAAGGAGGATACTTTTTATTGCCGCGTGGCCGAACGCCTGAGCCATAAACAACGCGCCGGGAGCGCCCGGGATGTGGAGTGCCTGCTGTTGGAGCAATTTCCGAAACTCTACCGGGTGAAGTGTCTGCCCGCCGATCAGCAACTGCACAACCCTGGCATGTTGCCCGGCCAGGTGGAAGTGATCGTGCTGCCTAACCTGCGCGGCCGCCTGCCCCAGGATCCGTTGCAACCCCGCCTGCCCGTAGCCGAGCTGGATCGTATGAGCGCCTGGCTGCAGGCCTGCGGCCCCCAAGCCGCCCGCTACCGCGTGCGCAATGCCCGTTTCCTGCCCTTGAAGGTTGAAGCGAGCCTGCGCCTGCATCCCGGCTACGACGCGGCCTACTACCTGCAACAACTCGACGCCGAACTCATCCGCTACCTCAGCCCCTGGGCCTTCGACGACAACGCCGATATCCGCTTCGGCGGCACAGTGTATGTGGGCCAAATCCTCAACTTCATCGAAGAGCGGCCCTACGTGGACAACATCAACGGCCTGCGCCTGCACTGGCAGGATAATGCCGGGCAATGGCATGCCACTACCGAGATGGCCGCCGCCCCCTGGCCCGATGTGATATGGGTGTCGGCGGAAAAACATAAATTGCAATTAGCTGAATCGTTTACACCCGCACGCAAGCGCAGGGGGATTGGCGAGGTGGCGGTGGAGATTGATTTTATGGTTGATAAACATAATGGTTGAACCTTATAAATTTAAATAACATGGCAACTCGGAATCGCGATTATCTAAAAGACCGATTTAAATCTGGGGATATTCCTGGTCAGGATGATTTTTCAGATTTGATTGAATCTTCACTAAATCAATCAGACAATATTAGGAAAGATGACAGGAACTCACCACTTAAGTTAGGGGTAGGAACTGATAGTCTGAAACGTTTAATTGAATTTTACAATGAAAATATATCTGATACGGCTGAATGGTCGATTCGGATTGAAACGTTTTCCCAATTAAAGCCAGTAAAAATTAACAATAATAAATTAACATTTTTTGATTTGGATAGTGCTATATTATCTCTGGAGAGAAATTATAGCCCTGCTATTTTTGGTGACGCAATAAAAAGAACTGTTAAGGTTATTGGCAACCTGGAAATTAAATACAAAGAGAAGGGAGACTCATTAGTTACTTTTGATTTATCTAACGGCCTTATACCAGCCATTTTTTCTAGTTTACCATTTATTATAACTTTAAAGGACTATTATGAAACAATGCCAGCAATAACAACAGATAGATTTATACAAGTAGCGGGAGTTGATTTGCCAAATGCCGATTTTGCAGAGTTGTTTGAGTCTCATGACAAATCGATTATTCCAGTGGGCACTTCGGTCTTAATTACAGAGTCAGGTAAGATTAGATATGCTGAAATTGGAGAAACTCCCATCGGTGTAATTGCTTCCACGGCAGCATTAAAGTTGGGAAGTTATAGAGAGTGGCCCTCAAAATACACCAAAAATGAATTTGGCCAAACCTTAACAGAGGAAGTTGAAATAGAAGTTAATACCCCAGACGGCAAAACAGAAATCGCAAAACGCCTTAAACCTATCCTCAACCCCTCCTACGACCCCACTCGCGAATACATCCCCCGTTCCCAGCGCCCCGAGTGGCACCCCGTTGGCCTGCTCGGTCAGCTCCACCTCCGCAAAGGCCAGCCCGTAGCGCCCACCTGGGTAAAAATAAAAGACGTATCGGAAAACGTCGAGCTCTGGCTCGTTAAATAATACCCCGCCGATGGAAGCGCCAACCACTGCATACCAGCCACCACTGCCGGAGCACCTCGACTTCGACCAACTACGCGACGGTGCCATTGCGCGCCTGCAAACCTTCGCCGGCGCCCGCTGGACGGATTACAATGCCCACGACCCCGGCATCACCCTGCTGGAGGCGCTCTGCTACGTCCTGACGGAACTGGGCTACCGGGCCGGCTATTCCATTCCCGATCTGTTGGCCGGAGAGACCGGTAGTTTTTTCCGACCGGAGCAGGCCCTGCCCGGGGTGCCGGTCAGTGCCGATGACCTGTTGCGTTACCTGTACACGGTGAGCGACGCCGTTCAATTGCGCTTAGACGCCTTACAGGCCGGCGAGCAGCGGCCGGAGTTGTTTTTTTATCTCTACGGCGACACGGGCGCCATCGGCATGGAAGCCTTTCCCGGTGCGCAGGCAATACCCCTGCACGGACTGTATCAGCTATCGGTGGGGAAATGGCCATATAACTCTGGTGATGCAGCCGATAGTGCATCCCGCGATCTGGACCTTGTTCGGGCCTTACACCGGGTGCGCGGGTTGTGTACCGACTTTGTGGAACCGCCGCCGCCCGATGAAAATGCAGATACCCCTAAACCCCTGTTCCAAACGCTAACCGCTATCCATATTCCATTGTACCTGACGCTGGACATAAGCCCTGTTGTCAACGATCCGGAAAACTTCGCACAGACGCTTTTGGTCGGGCTGGCACGCGAAATCACCCGGACGCCCCAGCTGCAAAATCCGGCCGATAAACCGGCTAACGTGCCGGCAGAAACCTGGCACGATCTGCCCGCCGGCCGGGGTTACCTGCCCCCGGAGGCGCTCGAACGCCTGCGCCCGCGAGCAGCCTTGTATGCTTCCGATCTGGCGCAATGGCTGATGGATCAACCGGGCGTGGAAAATGTTCGACGGATTTCGTTCAAGTCTGAAGAAGTCAGCTTGGTGTATTTATTATCGCCGGATCAAATTCCGGCCCTGGATATTGACGAGACTGCCACGACATTACAATTGCTCCGGCATGGCCTTGCCACCGACTTAGACGGTGATAAGATAAAAACCGGCGCAACGAAAGACCTTTCCGCTTTTACCTTAAATATGTTCCCGGCGGTATCTGCGGCGTACACGCCCGCTGCCGGACGCGACCGTAAAACAGGAAAGTATCACTCCATCCGGCACGACCTTCCCGCATTGTACGGGATAACACAAGGCGATGACGAAGGGTTTTTGCCGGAGCCGGCAGCCCGCCGCAAACAATTCAGCGCCTACCTGTTGTTTTTTGAACAAATCCTGGCCGATAATTTCGCCCAGATGGACTATGGCCGGCGTCTGTTCGACCTTCGTCAGCCCGTGCCGGAAGGCACATATGCCCACCGCAATTTACAGGACCTGCCCCTGGCCGGCGCCGTGCTGGACGCCGCTTATGAAGATCTCTCCGTTGAAACCGATCCGGAAACGCGCCTGCGGCGCCTGTACGACCACCTGATCGCCCGCGTGGGTGAACAAACGTACGTATCGGAGCCCGCTAAAAAACTGGCCTTTTTGCAAAATTGGCCGGATATGAGCGCTAAACGCAGCTTGGGCATCGACTACACCGATCCATCGGCAGCGGCTCCCCTCGAAGCGCGTATACAGGCTTTGCTTGGTCTGGAAGGTGACGAGCCGTTCTACCTGGTCGAAAATATCCTGTTGCGCTCCCTGGACGGCGACCAGCCCGACGACGAAGGCAACTGGCTCACGTTTGTGCCCCGGCCCGATCCCTTCTCCCTGCGCGTAAGTTGCGTATTGCCGGCTTCGGGCGGGCGATTCGCGGTGGAAAACGGCAACGCCGGACACAACTTCCGCGCGTTTGTGTGCCGGATAATCCGGGAAGAAGTGCCCGCGCACATTGCCATCGACTGGCTGTGGCTGCCGCCGGATCACATGACTGCATTTGCTGTAGCCTGGCAGGAATATCGGAAATTACTTTCCAGCGACAAGGTGTTTGCCCGCCGGGTAGCCCGCGACGCAGTGTTGGATAAATTGATCGAAAGGCAGGAGCAAAATTCACCCGGTATGACAACCGCACCGTATTTTCTTATCGGCTGGCCGGCGCCGCTATTGAACATTCCTGCACACCAGGACGGATTTGCCGAGCCGTTCGGAACTGCTGCGATCAAACTGGAATACAGCCAACCCGGCACATTGTACATACTATGCGATCGCAACGGAAATATGCTGATGCCAGCGGACGGCGGTATAACGCAAAGTATCGCCAATGCCATTTACAAAACGGGCGCAGGGGGCGCGCTTACTTTGGAAACCCCAACATTAGGCGACGAGGACACCACCTTTTGTATAAAAGTGGTAAAAATCGCAGGAGAGAGCGATTCCGGAACTAATAATGCAATCATCCGGAGCGGCTATTTGCAACGGAAGGTACGTATCCGGGTGGGCATCCGGGCAGATCTCGAAACCCGGTGGCACCCATCCGGCGGGATTTTATCCGATCCGCTGCTTGTTGCTTACGGTCAGCCTGCCGGAGTCCGCATCGAAAACGTGCAGGCGGAAGTGGAATATTACCTGGTCGACGACGATGGAACCGACCTGTGTGCTCCCGGATTCAGTGGGTCGGAGGGCGGCGACGTCGTAGTGATCAGCAACTCCCTGCTCAAAGATATTCGCGTGCATATCGAAGCCCGGCGTACTATTGGGAATACCAAGTATACAAAGTCATTTGCGCAGCCGGAACATGCCGGTTGGATATTTGTTGGGCCTAATCCCGACCTAGCAATGATGTCGGAACCTTTGTTGCCCTACGGCGGCACGGCAATAGTAAAAATTCAGGGTAGCCAAGCCGGTGTAAACTATCATCTGGATTACCGCGATATTGCCGACCATGAATTTATCCATAACGGGACAATGGTAACAGGCGATTTAACCGAACCGGTTCATTTGCGTTTAGCCAAAGGATACGGTTGGTTGATGACAAGAACCGGCCCTATCGTTGGGACAGGGGGGGAAATCACTTTTGAAGTCCCGGGATTAACGGAGGACACCTGTTTTTTTGCCACTGCAGTAAAAGAACGTTACCACCTTGACGGCGCCTTTTTCGATCAAAGTGTTTCGTTAAACTCTCCTGTGGCAACGATTTTATCACCCAATCCGGCGGTTTCTTTCCCAATTGCAGAAAGAACCGTTCAAGCCGGCGAAGTCCTCGAAATTCCGCTTATCGCTCCACAACGCGGCGTCTTTTATCAATTAGTTCGTGCCGACGCCGCCAATCAGCCTATTGGCCCTAAAGTCTATTTGCATGACACCCACCCCGCCAGCCCTCGTCAGGATGGAATCGGGTTGCTGGCATTGGCCTATTACAGTCAATTGATCCCCACCCCACTGGGTTCCAAGGTCGGTGTGGATTTTGTGGTAGGCCCGCCGCTCGATATAGAAGAAATGACCCTGATATCCGCTCCGCTTACAGTAGATACACCGGCCTTGCAGGTGGGTGTGGTGGCCATCAAGGCACAAACCCAGGTATCGGTGCGACTGAATGGTGCGTTCGCGCTGAATATAAAAAGCAGTGGTGGCCGGTTAAGCGCTCCCGTGGCGCCTAAAAATACGCCCAAACCCCGCGCCCCGCGCAAACCCCGCAAACCATGACCCGCGCCGCCCGACATATCGTCCGTCGCGTGGTACTCGAACTTGATTCCACCGCGCCACCCGCCGATGCGCCCCGGCATCAGGCCCGGGTAGCGGAGCTGTGCCGCCGGCGTTTGGCCGGGCTGCTCGACCGCTGCCTGACCGAATTCAGCGACCCGGATACCCTGTACCGCATTGACCGCCTGGAATGTGAGATCCCGGATATCGATATGGAACAATTAGATTCGGAGTGGACCAATAAAGTGGAGGACAGGATTCGGGAAACGCTGCGGGAAGCCCTGCGCGATGCCGGGCTGCGCGGCGATGCGCCGCCGCCGTACCATCCCGGAAACACGATTGACCGGCCATCCATATCCGGCGAAGCGCCGCTTGCCGGCGCTTCAGTCTTCGATCTGCTGATACATTTCCTGCAAACCGGGCTTTTGCCCTGGTGGGCCGGCACGACCGGCAACCGGACGGTGCAACAAGCCGTTGAAACCTTTGTGCAAACGTCCGAATGGCCGGCATTGCTTTTTCAACACATCGTTATGAATTCCCTTATGCGGCAACGGCTGATTAATCATACGAACGATGCCGTTTTGATTACCTTTTGCCAGCGCCTGGCAGGAGCGCATTTCGCGGCGGGGTTGGAACGTTTTTTAGCCGGCATATCTCCGTTTTCCGGTACCGGGCCGGCGTTGCGCCGGCGCTTTTGGGAAGCGGTTTTTGTAGAAATTGCGGCACCGGGCTCAGCAGGAATGCCGGCCGACGGAGCAAATCTGCGGAAAGAGCAGGCTTATTGGGAGGGGCTGTACCGGCGCATAGCGACACCGGAAGGCTCCGGTAAAGAAACGGATACGCTCCTGGCGCCCGCAATGCCCCGGTCCGCCCAAGGTGATAAACCTGTTGAACGCCGAAACGAACCCACCCCGAATGCGCCGGATTTTGACGATTCCGAACGCCTTTATATCGACAATGCCGGCGTTGTCCTCATTGGTCCGTACTTGCCTAAGTTCTGGGAACAGTTGGGCTGGGTGGCCGATAATCGCTTCAACGATCCCGAAACTGCCTGGCTGGCTGTGCAAATGATCCAATTTCTCTGCGACGGCCAGTCGGAAACGCCACCGGAATACCTGTTGGCACTGCCCAAAATCCTCTGCGGTTTCCGGCCCGACGCCCTTTTTGAGCCGCCGCGCCCACTGAACGAGGAAGAAATGGCCGCCGGCGAAACACTGCTGGAAGCCGTGCTGGAGCACGTACCCGGCCTGGGCCTGAGGACCACTGGCGCCCTGCGCGGCAGTTTTTTGCTGCGCAAAGGGGTGTTGCGTTCCGGCGATTTCCAGTGGCTGCTGCACGTGGAAAAAGAGACGTACGATATCGTGTTGCAAAAAGTGCCTTGGGGTTTTCAGGTGCTGAAGTTTTCGTGGATGGAAACGGCGGTGTTTGTGGAGTGGGAGGTGTAGTCCGTGAAAATCCGCGTTCCTCTTCCCGGCCCCATAGCCATCAGGTTAAGCATGCCCACTTTTCAAATTTAATTTTTCAAATTTCAAATTTGACTTAAAATCGAAAAAAGGAGGCAAAAAGGAAGTCAAAAGTCAAATTTGAAATTTGAAAAATTCCGATACCAAAACGCTTAACCGAATGGCTATGCCCCCGGCCCCTAAAGGAGAGTTGATGGCGCGGTAAGGGTAGCAATGATTGCGAGCATGGTGAAAATCCTACCCTTTCCCCGCCATCAACTCCCCTTCAGGGCAGAGGCGATTGGTTCTCCGATCATCCCGCCAACACGGGGTGTCATTCTGAGCGAAAGCGAAGAATCCGGGGCCGAAGGCCTCGATTTTATCTTGTTTTTGAGGCCTTCG
>CAUJEY010000189.1 GCA_963169325.1 Bacteroidota bacterium | reverse complement strand
GTTGGAGGTTTGGAGGTTTGGGGAGGCTGTTCAAAAATCTGTGTCTATTGGCCCTATGTTATTTTTATAAATACCTAATTATCAATATTTTAAATGCAATATTTTAAATATTAGACATCAGTTTTTGAACAGTCCCAATTTCAAACTTGAAAAGTGGGCGCGATTAACCTGGCCATGCCCTAAACCCCCAAACCCCTAAACCTCCAAACCCCTAAACCCCTAAACCTCCAAACCCCTAAACCTCCAAACCTCCAAACCCTTTTATAGCACGGTCACCCGGACCTTTTTTGTATCCATGGAATTTCCACCCACCATAATTTCAAAATCGCCCGGTTCGGAGCCGAAGGACATGTCTCTGCGGTAAAAGCTGAGGTCTTCATCATTCAGGATAAATTCCACCGTTTTGGCTTCGCCCGGATTCAGCATTATTTTCCGGAAACCCTTTAGTTCCCGCACCGGCCGGGTTACGCTGCCCACCAGGTCGCGAACATACAGTTGCGCCACCTCTTCTCCGGCGCGCTTTCCGCTGTTGCGTACGGTGACGCTGATCCGGATCGGCTCTCCTTTTTTAAAGGCCGTCTTGTTCGGTTTTGGGTCCGAGTATTCGAAGGTCGTGTAGCTCAGCCCGTAGCCGAAAGGATACAAAGGCGCATTGGGCATATCGATGTATTTGCCCGTCCACTTGCTGTTTGGATCAAAGGGGCGACCGGTATTTTTTTCGTTGTAGAAAATAGGCACCTGACCCACCGATTGCGGGAAAGTCATGGGCAATTTGCCGGAAGGATTGTAATCGCCGAACAGGATATCGGCCAGTGCGTTGCCGGTTTCCGTGCCCAGCCACCAGGCTTCGACGATTGCCGTGGCTCTTTTATCCAAATCCGGAATAGCCAGTGGGCGGCCGTTCATGAGCACGACTACCACGGGTTTGCCCAAAGCAGCGAGCCCTTTCACCATTTCCTCCTGAACTCCGGGAAGTCCTATTTCTGCCCGGGCGGCAGCTTCACCGCTCATCATCGCCTTTTCACCAATGGCCACTACAATAACATCGGCCTTTTTAGCATTTTCAATAGCCCTTAAAAAACCGCCTCTGGTCGTTCCTTCCACCTCGCAGCCCTCGGTAAAAGTCACCTCGCCCAAACATACTTTTTTTATCCCTTCCAACAAGCTGACACAAGCGTTGCCATCGCCGGCGCCGGACCAGTTGCCGATCAGATCGGCTTTGTTGTCGGCCAACGGGCCGATAACGGCTATATTGGCTGATTTGGCGAGGGGCAAAGCATTCTTATCATTTTTAAGCAAAACGACCGATTTGCGCGCCACATCGCGCGCGGCATCGCGGTTTTCCGCGGAAAATACCACCCGTTTTTCCCGCGCTTCGTCGCAAAATTTATAGGGATTTTCAAACAAGCCAAGCGCAAATTTCAGGCGTAAAATACGGCGTACGGATTCGTCGATTTCAGCCACAGAGGCTTTGCCATCTTTGACTGATTGGCCTAAAAAACGCTGATATATAGCGCCTTGCATATCCATGTCGACGCCTGCGTGCAGCGACAGTTCGCCGGCCTCTTTTTCATTGACCACCACGCCGTGGGTTACCATTTCGTTCATAGAGGTGTAATCGGTCACCACAAAACCTCGGAACCCCAATTCCTTGCGCAGGATGTCGGTCAACAAATACCGGTTACCGGAGGCCGGTACACCATCGTAATCATTGAATGAAGTCATTACCGTGGCGGCGCCGGCTTTCACCGCGGCGGCATACGGCGGCAGGTAATATTCGCGGAAATAGCGCTCGCTCATGTCCACGGTGTTGTATTCCCGGCCGCCAATCGGCGCGCCGTAGGCGGCAAAGTGTTTCACACAGGCCAGCACGGCGTCGGTGTTTCCGATTCCTTTGCCTTGAAAACCCCGCACGCGGGCCTCGGCAATCCGGCAACCCAGCCAGGTATCTTCGCCGGCGCCCTCCATCACCCGGCCCCAGCGGGGATCGCGGCTGACATCGACCATCGGCGCAAAAGTCCAGTGCAAGCCCGCGGCAGCAGCTTCTGCGGCGGCAATACGAGCCGATTTTTCGATGGCTTCCATATCCCAACTCGCCGCTTCACCCAGCGGGATCGGGAAAATGGTTTTATAACCATGTATCACATCATATCCAAACATCAGGGGGATTTTCAGGCGGGTTTCTTCCACGGCGATACGTTGTAGTTCCCGGGTAAACTGTACCGTGTGGCTGTTGAACAAGGCCCCGCAACGGCCTTTGCGGATATCTTCCGTGTACCCTTCCCGGATAGTGGGACCGGTGGAGCCCCAGTCGGTCGTATATAGCGTCATCTGCCCGATTTTTTCTTCCAGGGTCATCAGTGCGAGCAGGGAGTCAACGCGTTTTTCTATGGGGTCGGGATTGTATTGTATCTGTTTGGGCCTTTGCCAAACAAATGCGCTGAGCACCAGCAACAAGACTAAGGCAGGAACTATGAATTTTATATGGCGCATATTATAAATCTTATAAACCTTTATAAATTTTTTATAAACCTTTTGAGCGAATTACAAATTCGCTCTACATCATTTATGCTGGGCAAACAACCAGTCCATTACCAATGGGTTATAGAAGGTTTCCTGCCAAATATCATGACCAAGCGTGGCGTATTTAGTATATTTCACCGGGGCGTTTAATTTTTCTAAAGCATCAACAATACGCTGAGAGTGTTGCGGCAGGCGTACCTGATCGCGCAGTCCATGAAAAACCCAAAGCGGAATATTTTTTATTTTTTCGGCAAATGCCGGATCGCCGCCGCCGCAAACGGGTATGGCGGCAGCAAACCACTCCGGCTTGCGCATCAAAAGATCGATGGTGCCGGCGCCGCCCATCGATAAACCGGCTACATAAATCCGGTTGCGATCTATGGCCGGGTTTTCGTCCAGCGTTTGTTGTATCAGGGCGATCAGCAGGCGCATCGGCGCTGTCGGTTGTTCAAAAAAGGTGGTGGCGTTGTTGGTGTCGGTACCCGACCAGCGGATGCCTTCCGGGCATTGCGGCGCCAGAATAAAACACGGGTTTTTGCGAAAGTTTTCCGGTTCTGTAAAGGCATATACCCCGTTGCGAAGTTGAGATTCATTGTCGTAACCGCGCTCCCCTGCCCCATGCAGGAAAATAACCAGGGGGAGTTTTTTCTCGCGGCCCTGTTTATCGGCCAACTGGCCTTTATTGGTCATTACCAGTCCGGGCACTTCATTGGTAACCAGTCCGTTGGCAGGTTTAAAAAAACAATACGACAAGGCGGAGGTGTCATTTTCCCGGTACACGCCCCGGTCGAAATACATTCTCGGATTGGTCGGCACTTCCGGGTTGGGTTTTACTCCCGCCACCGGGGCCGTCCGGTTTCCTTCATTTCCCAGCCAGCCGCCCCGAAATCCCGCGCGTTGCAGGCCGGTTCGGATGTAGGGATTTTTTTTCATAATATTCCAAATCAGTCCGCTGCGGTAGTTTTCGAGCATCAGAATAATCGGTCCCTGATCGATGCCGAGATAATCGGTATCGAACCAGCCGTTCGGCAATTGGCCGCAGGCCGTAAAGGTGGGGTTAAAACAATCTTTGAATCCATAAGGTCCGATGAGGCTGTCGTAATACGTATTCCACATCGTTTCCAGGGCCGGCAGGCATATTTCGGGGGCAAAGGGCACGGAGCCGCCGGCGGCTGTGGGCGCCAGTGTGCCATCGTCTTCCAGGTAGTCGGCAGCTACTCCGCGGGCACTATAGCCGCGATAGTTTCGCCAATCCTCCGGGCAGAGGCGGCGCGGGTCGTTTTTAGAGAGCCAATCCACCGGGCCGTCACAGGCGGTAAGCCCCCAGACTTTTTCGGAATAGCCCTTAAACCGGCGGGGATTTTCTTTACAATAGGCGTGATTAGCCAAGGTTGCGCGGCGGCTGTTTTCAAAATAATCCAGCCCTTTTTTCCGCATGTAATCGTCCTGAATATTTTTAAAATCGATCCAGACATGGCTATACTGGTGCCCGAATAACGGGCCGAAGTTTACATGTTCCTGCCCCTGATAGGTATCCCAATAATAATTCTGACACCAGGCGTCCCAACTTTCGGCAGGAATCGTGTGCGTCGGCGAACCCAGCGCCAGCACGTACAGGATCATGGCCTCCGTGTAGCCGAACCACTCGGCCTGGATAAATTTTGATTCCGGCTTCCAGCCCATGCTGAGCCGGTTGTTGGCGTTGAGCATCCAATCCCACTCCACCCGGCGATATAGAAAATCGGCGGCGTCCCGGATCGCCTTTTCCGTGGGGTCATTCCGGTCGAAATAGGTTTGGCAAGATAAAATTCCCGCCAACAACAAGCCGCTGTCGATGGAGGACAATTCCACATCTTTAAAACGAAGAGATTTTTGATGATCCAGAAAGTGATAGAAAAAGCCTTTGTATCCTGCCATGCCCGCCTGTGCATCGCCTTGCGGCAAATCTGAGAGTACTTTCAGCGTTTTCAGCACCCGTTCAGCGGCCTGTTTCCGGGTGATCCAACCCCGTTCCACACCAACCAGGTAAGCGCTTAGGCCGAACCCCGTTGCCGCGATGCTGGAAAAAGCCTTGGTTGGCCAGCGATCAGGTATCTGCGCATTTTCATCAGCCAATTCCCAGAAAAAATTAAAGGTGCGACGCTGCAATTCATCCGTGCTGTATGGTACGGCGGGTTTGATATTTTGCGCCCGGCCGGGAATAGAAATTATAGAAAAAAAACAGAATAAAAGGAGCAATCGATTCATTATGGAATATTTTTCATAGCCGATATGATAATTTGGTTTTGGGGGTTTCTGGTTTGAAGGTTTGAGGGTTTGAAGGTTTCTGGTTAGCGGGTACACGCTATCAAACTTGTTTGCTCTATTGCCACTCTACGTTTGTCATTCCGTAGGAACCTGTTCATTAGCGAATACCCACCAACCAGAAACCCTCAAACCTTCCAACCAGTAACCCTATTAGTAACCCTATTATTGTTTCACAAACTTCGCATACCCAACCGGTTTGCCTTGCCCGTCGAAACCGGTCAGCGAATACATGCCGGCGGGGAAACGGGTGACATCGATTTCGGTTTGCGTATCACCGGCCGTGTTGAGCCAGGCTACGCGTTGACCCAGTGAGTTGAAAATTTCAAGCCGGGAAATATCCCGGAAATTTTCCACGCGAAGCCGGTCCGTTACCGGATTGGGCGCCACGACCATCGGTTCGAGCGGGCTCGGATTGAAAACCGAGATAATAGGCGCGCAAGCGCCGTCACCAACGACAATATCGTCGAAATAGGAAGTCACATCCGTGCCGGTGGCGTCGATACCCAGGTCGACAAAAAGGGTCAGCCGCTGGTATTCGCCGTTGTCCGGCACCGTGGAGAAGTCAAAAGTTAATTCTTCCCAGGCATTGACGGCCGTATTCGCTACTTTGAGTTCCAGGGCGGGAGCACCGGTTAAGGAACCTTCCACTTTTAAACCCAGATTGCCGATATGATCCAGATGCACTTTCGCTTTCATCGTCTTAACGCCTTTCCAATCGATCGGTGCTTCCAGGTTGGAGTACATCCCTGCGAAGGGCAGGGCATCGCCGGCTTTGACGAATTTACCAACTTTGGTACTTGTATTGATACCCGATGCATTAGGGTTATCCACTACTTCAAACTGGTAACCCGATGCCTCTAAGGCGCCGTTAGCGAAATAAATAAAGTTGTTGAACGTCGTGTTTGGTGTCTCGTGGTCTACAATACAACCGTTGTAGCCGGCGCGCGACCACTTGACATTGTCTATGAAATAAGTACCGCCGCCGGTGGGACTGAGCACGTTGAAGAAAATAATGAGTTTGGTGTTGTTCGTCCCAATGTGCTGGCTGAAATCGATATCGAATTTATGCCAGGTATTGGCCGTGGTAAGCGTGTCAAAAATTTCAACTTGCGGGCTGCCTCCTTCTAATTTAAACATAAATCGCACATTTGCCGTAGGCGACCACACCTGCAATTGCAGGTGGTTGTAAATGGTCAGGTCGGGCGATGCCGGGAATTCGAAGCCCAGGCCGGCAAATTCCGTTCCGGCGCCGGCCGGGTCGGTATATTCGCCCACCCGTAGCGAACCGTTGTCGGCCGTGAGGTGCGGGTTGTTCACGACCTTAATATCGCTGGCGCCATAAAAAATCTGCGTGTAGTTGCGCTGGCACTCAAAATCGTCGATAAATGTCGGTATCGCCACCACGTCTTTACAAGGATCGACGGTCACTTCCGATTGGCGCAGGTTGTCGATGCACCAGGATTCGCCCTGAGCTGCAACGCCTGGGTTAAATACGATGCGCAGTTCGCTGAAGTCGGTGATGCCATTGAAGGCAGAAAAGTCGAAACTCAGTGTTTCCCATTCATTGGGTGTCGTGATTTCTGCTTCGGCTTCTTTATTCCCTTGTGTAGGTGAGCTTAGTTGCATCACAACCGTACCGCCGCCGGCCGGGCTGAGCACATCAAGGTTAAATTGTGCGTACACTGACAAGTCGAAATTGGTCAGGCTAAATGCCTGCAACGTGGAGAAACCGGCGGTTCCTTTGCTATAACAACCGACGTCTGCCGAGTTGTTTACGCTGTTCGGTTTAGGATTAGGCGTTGGCGCGGTAAAATTGCCATGCAGCACAGGATCCTGGTCCAACGGCTGCCAGCCCAGATTTACGCCGCCTTCGAAATCTTCGAGCGGGGGCGCTGTGGGCGCCGCTTTCAGGTTAATGTCATCCACATAATACACATCACCCGGCTCTCCGTTCACACCTGCATTGAAAAACAATACGAACCGACGGTGGCCCTTACCTACTTCACTACTGAAATCGACGGAATATTCCACCCATTTATTGATTTCCGTGACGGGCACGGCCACCTCTTTCTGGCCGACACCGCCTTCAATTTTCAACAACAGTGTGCCTGCTTTCGGGGCCCATACTTTGCAACCGAACTGGTTGCGTACAGTCAGATCAATCGGGTTTTCATACGCAATCACTAAGGCGGCGTATTCGGTGCCGGTACCTGCAGGGTCATTCCATTTGCCTACTCGCGCCGAGGTATTCGTACCATCCGGGGCCGGGTTTTTCACTACGGAAAGGCTGTCCCATCCCAGGGCATAAGCCGCGTTCCGGTTACACTCGAAGTCGTCGATCAAATCCGGATTTGAAGTTGCCGTTTTACAGGCATCCGGGTAGGCGCAAATGTTATCAAAATAGTAGGTTTGATTGTTATCCACTTTTCCCGGATCAAACACAATCAGGATTTTGTTAATCGTCGTGAACGCCGCGGCATCCGACATATCAAAGGATATTCGTTGCCAGGCGCCTCCAACAGGGACGTACTTCACGATTTCTTTCGCCTCGCCGGTGCCTTCCAGTTTGAAGAGCACTTTCGTAGGCGCGGGCAGCCATACATCCATGGCAAACTGATTGTACACGCTCAGGTCAATCGGGCCGGAAGTGATGGTGCCGAAAGCAAAGTTGTAATCGAAAGTCGGGTTGTTGGTGTAAGAGCCTACCGTAGCCGAATTGTTTACCTGATTTGGGCCGGGATTGGCAATAGCGCCATCAAACGAGCCATTGATCGCAGTCCAGTTGATTCCGGAAGCGCCTTCAAATGTTTCATGGCATACTTCCGCTTTATCGGCGCGAATGTCATCGAAATAGTAGGTCTTGTCGTCGCCCAAAACAAAGGAATTGAACGACACCAGGACGGTTTTCAAATTCGAGTACCCGGCGCCCGCCGACAGGTCGAAGGAATATTCCACCCATTGGTTGGCCACGGTAATGTCCACGATTTTTTCCACTGCCGGGCCGCCGGGGCCTTCCAATTTGAACAGCGCTTTAGCGGGTGCAGTGGGCGACCAGATTTTCATTTTAAACTGGTTGTACTCACTGATGTCCAGCACGTTCGGAAACGTGTGCAACGCAAAACAAAAATCAAAAGTCGGGGAATTGGTGAAGGAGCCAACCCACGCGCTGGTGTTCGCTCCGGTCTGGTCCGGGTTAGCCACAGCGCCGTTGTAGGTGCCGTTCAGGCCGGTCCAGGCAAGGTCAGGCGTGCCGCCTTCAAAGTCTTCGTAGATGACCTGGGCATTCAGGCCGAAATAACCTGAAAATGCCAGCAGGGTTAGGAGGAGGAATCTTTTCATAATTGCTTCTTTTAAGAAATAGTTAGCGAAAATAAGTTTGTTGATTTGTTGATTTGAAACAGGTCAGTTGGAAAGGATTATTTTTTTTACAAGTAATTGATTATCTGCATTTTTTATTTGTAAAAGATAAATTCCGCGCGGCAAATGGCCGGTTAAAACGGTCCTGGTGTTTTTGCCGGCAGGCATATATTCTGTGGCCATGATTTGGAGCACCGGCCGTCCGGTAATATCCATCAAACCGGCTGAAAGCACTTGTGCAGTCTTATTTTCAACAACCAGGGTAAACTGACTGCCTTGCACCGGATTCGGATAAACGGAAACCAGGGCGTTGGGTAATGCAAGTTGTTGTGTAAGCACCGAATTGTCGGGTTGAAAACCGCAAGCCAGCAGCGCCGGCTCTATTTCCGGATTTTTCATAAACAGGTTCCAGAAAAGACCGGTGCGATAGTTTTCAATCATGGCTACAATAGGCCCTTGGTCGATGGCCAAATAAGAGGGCGCGTACCAGTTCAGGCTTTCATTAAAAGAATCATAAAATCCGTAATTGCCCCAGAGTTTTTCGCCGAGATTGCGGTAGAAATATTTAAGCGCAGCCATACTTTGCGATGGCGTATAAGGCATGGAAGCCAGGGCTGCCGTTGGCGCTATGGTACCGTCGTCGTTATTGGGTTGAATATCATGTGCCGAATAGCCGTTCGGGCCGTCGCAAGCCGTCAGGCCCCAGCTATTTTCACCGTAACCGAGATGCTTTTCCGGGTTCTTTTTGGCATACTCCCATTGGATCAGCGCGTGATTTTGATTGCGAATGAAATAATTACAACAAGCATCTTTCCAGCCACGCGGGTCGAAGCCGAGGTATGAGTAATGGGCAAAAAACAGTGGCCCACCGCCAAAACCGCCACAATACACCGGATACCCGTAATAAATCGCCTGGGTGCAGTACCCGGGGTTGGCTGTCCAACCGCTCTGATACAGACTTCCCGGAACGGGGTGTGTGGGCGAAGCGGCTGCCAGCAAATACACGATTTGGGCTTCATAAAAACCGCGCAAAGGAAAATTCATTTGCCAGCCGTAGTTCGGCGACCAGTGCCAATACAGTACAGGCCCGTTGTTTTTTCGGAACCAATCCCACTCCACGTCCTCCCATATTTTGGTGATGGCATTTCGCACTGCATTTTCGTTCGGGTTATTCTGGTCAAAATACTGGCGAGCGGCCAGCAACCCCTGGATCAAAAACGCGGTTTCCACGAGATCGGCGCCATTGTCATACTGACTGAAAGGGACGGTGTTGCCGTTCGTTCCGTTCATCCAGTGCGGAAAAACGCCATGATACGTATCGGCAAACTGCAAAAAAGAAACGATCTGGCTCATTCTGCTCAGTGCTTCGGCACGGGTAATCCACCCGCGTTCCGCTCCCGCAATGATCGCCATAATCCCGAAACCCGAACCGCCGGTAGTGACAATGTTTCCATCGCCGTTGCTGCGTTCGCGGGCCATGCCGCTTACCGGATGGGCAAAATCCCAAAAATATCGAAAGGTGTAATACTGCACCATATCGAGCAATTCCTCGTCGGAAAACACCCGCGTTTGCGCTAGCGCCGGGTCGGAAAAGTCGCTGGTCAGGCCGTTGTTCTTCACAGCCTTTATACGATAGTGCCGGGCAACCGTTTGCCCCTCGTCGCCGGTCCAGTCGATCGTGGTACCCGTGTTGCCGCCGGAATTTTTCAAAAAGTCATAATTCACTCCGCCGTTGGTCGACCGGTAAATCTGGTAATTGGTCACGGCAGGGTCTGCAACAGGTTGCCAACGCAGTTCGATGTGGCGGTCGTAGCCTTGTGCGCTCACGCCGGTTGGCGCTACGGGCGTCTGGCCGGATAAGGGAAAAATGGTAAGCAAGCCCCCCGCTAATGGGAGTATCCGTAGAAATCGGTTCATTATTATCATGGTTAGTATAGTACAAGCAACCCGGCACTTTGTTTTTGAAATTCAAAGTTAAATTAGCCGCTTAAGGTCACTTTCAGGATAAAATTACGCTTACGCTTTCATTTTTAGGCAAAAAGACACCTCACCACTACTACGCCATGTCAAAATAAAGCAAAAACAGGGGGATTTTTCCGGCAAATACCGTGAATTCTGTAATTCCCGCCCGGGTATTCAAGCGCTCCGTTCGCCAGTTGTACGGGAGCGCCCACTCAATGGCGCTTGATAACCGTTAAATCTCACCCCACTTTTATCCGGCTTCGAAATCTGTTTGTGTAAAATCTGACGAGCCCGCATCAATGCCCAAAATTTTCTTCCTTATGGTATACCCAATCACACTCTGGCTATGGGCCTGGCTTTTTGCCGGGCCGTCGGTTTCGGGTCCGGTTAATCCGGCCTTCGAGCCTGGCGGGTTTTCAATTCGCCCCACATCTTCATCGCTTTACGACAGCGGTTTTTATCCGGCGCTGATGGGCGAATTAAAAATTCGCCCCACAAACGACTCCGGTTTTTACCGGGCGCTGGCTTTTAGTTTCCAACAGCGCCTGTCGGAAACCCGGCCGGAAAAACTCTACCTCCAGTTCGACCGGACGCTGCTCCAGCCGGGCGAAACGATTTGGTTCAATGCCTGGCTGCGCAATGCCGGCGATTTGAAACCGGCCGAAAACAGCCAAATTTTGCACGTGGAACTGCTGGACCCCCGGGGGGCCGTTTTACAACAAAAGGTCATTGTCGCGGAAAACGGTACGGCCGCGGGCGAGTTCGATTTCCCTGCCACACTGCCCGGCGGTTTGTACAAAATTAATGCGTACACCAATTGGATGCGCAACACCGGCGAAACATTTCAACGAACCATTGTTTTGCAAAAAACCGTGCTGCCCAACCTGAACCTGAAACTTCAGTTTGAGCGCAAAGCCTTCGGGCCCGGCGACGTGGCTATTGCACGTTTCGATGCCATGAGTCTCGAAAACAAGCCGCTCTCCGGGTATACCTTGCATTTCAACGCACAAATTCAAGGTGCGGAAAACATCAAAGGCAATGCCGTCACCGATGAAACTGGCCGGGCGTATATCCGTTTCACCCTGCCGGCTAAACTCGAATCCTCCGACGGTTTGTTGAATATTCAACTGGAGCACCAGGGGCAGCAGGAGGCAATTTCCAGGGCCATCCCCATTGTGTTGAATAAAATTGACCTGCAATTTTTCCCCGAAGGCGGCGACCTCATCGGCGGCCTGCCCGCCCGGGTGGCCTTTAAAGCCGTCAACGAGTTCGGCAAACCTGCCGACGTGGAAGGACAACTTTTCGATGAAAAAGGCACGTTACTCGCCTCTTTTTCGAGTTTTCACGATGGTATGGGCGCTTTCCGTTTTGCGCCGCGCTCCGATGGCCGGTATAAAGTCCGGCTCACAAAACCCGTTGTTCTCGAAAAAGAGTACTATTTGCCTACTGTTCAGGCAATGGGGTATCGTCTGAATGTACAAAAACAGGATAGCACCGGATTGTACGTAGATGTTGCCGCAACGCGGCCCGGGGTAGTTTACCTTACCGGATCGTCCCGTGATAAGTTGTTCTTTTTCACCGAAATAACCGTCGGAAATATTACCCAAACCATCAAAGTCCGGACTGAAAACCTGCCCGCCGGAATCGTACGGCTTACCCTTTTCGATCAAGACCAGTTTGAACAGGCCGAACGCCTGGCCTTCGTCCATCGCGACCGGGGTCTGAAAATAGACCTCAAACCCGATCGGGACAAATACCTCCCGCGCGACAAGGTGCGGCTCGACATCCGGGTGCACGATTATGCCGGCAAACCCGTGGAAGGTACTTTTTCGTTGGCGGTTGCCGACGATAAATTGCTGACTTACGCAGATGACAAGCAAGGGCATCTGTTGGCGGCGCTTTTGCTGGAGCAGGACGTAAAAGGCAAAATTGAGGAGCCGAACTTTTACTTCGATACCGCCGAACCCAAGTCCGCCGAGGCGCTGGACTACCTGCTGATGACCCAGGGCTGGCGCCGTTTTGCCTGGCGGGATGTGCAGGGTAAACCTGCGGTCAACTACGCATATACGCCCGAGCGAACAGAAATAAGTGGAACCGCGTATCGGACCAATGGCAAGCCCTGGAGACGGGCAGCCGTCAAACTTTACCCAAAAGGGCCGACTGAAACAACGGATGCCGAGGGGCGTTTTTCTTTTAAGAACGTGGATTTGAGTCGGTATTCACACCTGGAATACTTGCATGGATACTATCCTATTTCCGGGTATACCCAAAACATCGTCCTGCAGGCATATAATTATTCGGGAGGGGGCATTGTCCGGCAGCGGACGGAGCCGGCCGCCGGTACTATTTTACGCGGCCAAATTATAGATGAAACGGGCGAGCCCTTGATTGGCGCAACCATCAAAGTGATGCACGGAACGGAATTCGTTCGGGGAATCATCACGGACTACAATGGCAAATACCGCGCCTCAATACAACCCGGCAAATACGACATTGTAGTGAGTTACACCGGTTTCCAAACCTGCAAAAGCACCGGGGTGCAAGTTTTGGAAAACAGCCTGAACACAGTCGATATCGCACTTGGCACAGGTGCGGTATTAGAGGAGGTCGTAATAACTGAATATAAAAATCCCTTAATCGAACAAGATAAAACCTCGAGCGGTCAAACGCTTACCGCAGATCAGGTCAGAAACCTGCCCACCCGCAGCGTAAACACCATCGTGGCCACAACCGCCGGCACTACTTCCATCGACGGCGGCGACGTGAAGATCAAGGGTGCTCGTTCAAACGCGACCAACGTTTACGTGGACGGTATCCGGGTGCCGGGATCTCCCCCTCCTGTGCAGGAAATGGAACAACGTGAAGTTGTAATCGGCGGATTGCCGGCCGATTTAAGTTCCAAAGACGATGCTGAAATCGACATCGCCCGTAAACCTTCCATGCAGAAAGAAGACCTTAGAAGTTCAAGCGCCAAGCGCCGCTCGGCCTACCCGACTATAACCAGTCGCTATACCCGCGCGCGGGAATTTTACACCCCAAAATACGATGCTAACGATCCGGCAATCAACCGCACCGACTTTCGCCCAACCATCTACTGGAACCCATCGGTAAAAACCAACCGGCAGGGCAAGGCGCAAGTTGAGTTTTACGCCTCCGACGCCATTACCAATTTCCGGGCTACCCTGGAAGGAATCGGGGCCGATGGTGATGCCGGGCGCCATGAATCCCGATTTTTTGTCCAAAAACCGGTTGGCATTGCCCTAAAAACGCCGGCCAGTGTCATTTCCGGCGATGTTTTGCGCTTGCAAATCGCGCTTTCAAACCACACCGTTATGCCTGCAAACGGTGCGCTTGATCTTCAGGCGCCGGCACATTTTACGCTCATAAACCCTGTACCGAAAACGATCATCGTAGCGCCCGGTGAAACGAAAACGATTGAAGCGGAATATAACATCGGGCAAGCAGCCAAGCCGGATCAAACCTTCCGCGCGCGTTTTCGCGGGGCGGAGACTTTCGAAGATGTTTTTGAAACAACGATCGCTACACTCAACCGCGGTTTCCCGGTGAAACGGGTCATTTCAGGCAACGGCATGCAAAATATGTTCAACATCGAGTTGAACGACCCGGTCAAGGGTACCTTGTCCGCTAAATTAACTGCCTACCCCAGCGCTTTGGATGATGTTTTAAAAGGTATGGAACGTATGTTACGCCAACCCTCCGGTTGCTTCGAACAGGTGTCGAGCAGCACCTACCCCAACCTGCTGGTGCTCGATCTGCTCCGCCAAACCCAAACCGCCTCCCCCGGAACCGAAAGCCGGGCGCTTGGCTTTATAGAAGACGGCTATAAAAAATTGGCAGCTTACGAATGCCAAGATGGCGGCTTCGACTGGTGGGGTCGCAGCCCGGCACATGAGGGCCTGACGGCTTACGGGATCATGGAATTTCAGGATATGTCGAAGGTATTCAGCGTTGATCCTAAAATTATTGAACGCTCGGTGAATTGGCTGCTCAGTCGGCGCGACGGCAAGGGCGGCTGGAAGCGCCGTGAAGACTGGCATGGTTGGCAAAGCCAGGGCGTCATTGGGGCGTATATCGCCTGGGCAGTATCCGAGGCGGGTTTTGGTAAAAAATTCAGCGCCGAAACGGATTCTGCCTGTAAACAAGCGCTGGAAACCGGCGATCCGTACCAGATTGCCCTGGTTGCCAATGCCCTGATGCTGCAAAACGATCCCCGCGCGTCGTCGTTCATCCGGCTTTTACTCGAAAAGCGAGACGAAAAAGGCTCCTGGACGGGCACTTCCCATTCGGTCATGGGCGGTAGCGGAGACTGCCTTCGCATCGAAACGACCGCATTGGCCGCGCTGGCGCTGATGAAAGCCGGTGGGCAAGAAGTGGCTTTGGCAAAAGCGATCGATTTTTTATCAAAATCAAAAACAGAATATGGTTACGGCAGCACACAAAGCACCGTTCTCGCGTTAAAAGCCCTGGTGGAATATGCAAAAACCAACAGTGCAGCACCCTCGGACGGAACGCTCGTCGTACAAATCGACGGGAAGCGCGTAGCGGAACAGCCTTTTTCGGCAAAAAATATTAAGGCTTTTGAAATCAATGATTTAGCGCAATTTTTTTCCAACGAAAATCCACAAATGGAAGTCTTTTTTGAACACACAAATAAGGCTATTCCTTTTGATCTTGAAATTCAATACGCCTCCCGGCAGCCGCGAAACGCCCGGAATTGCCCCTTATCTTTTCAAACGGTTTTGGGGCAAACGGAAATTGCGACCGGCAGTACCGTTCGGCTGAGCGCTGTGCTTAAAAATGAAACAGAATCGGCACTCGCCTCGCCCATGGTCGTGTTGGGTATCCCCGCCGGACTTACGCTCCAGCCCTGGCAGTTGAAACAACTGAGCGAACAGAAAAAATGGGACTTTTATGAATTGTGGGACGGGTTCGCGGTGTTCCATTTCGAGTCGCTCGCTGCCGGCGAAACCCGCCGGATTGACCTCGATCTGCGGGCCGACATTGCCGGCGTCTTCGAAGCGCCGGCCAGCCAGGCATTTTTGTATTATGATAACGGGCAGCGGGTGTGGAGTAAGCCAGAGCGGGTGGCAGTTGGCAGTAGGCAGTAGGCAGTAGGCAGTAGGCAGTAGGCAGTAGGCAGTAGGCAGTAGGCAGTAGGCAGTAGGCAGTAGGCAGTAGGCAGTAGGCAGTAGGCAGTAGGTAGTCCCCATGTGCTTGCCTCATACACGCGTGCCTACTGAAAACTGCCTACTGCCTACCGCCTACTGAAAACTGCCTACTGAAGCTAATATCCCATGATATACTCCGTCAAATTCGCCTCCTCCGAAAGGCCTAATTTTTTCCGCAGGCGGTACCGTTTATTTTCCACGCCGCGGACGGAAATATTAAGCAAGGGAGCAATTTCTTTGGACGACAGATTCATTTTCAGGTAGGCGGCTAAGCGCAGGTCTCCCGGAGTCAAGTCTGGGAATTGGTGCATCAGTCGTTTGAAAAAATCGTCGTGTACGCGGTTGAAGGATTCTTCAAACACCTCCCAGTCGTGATCGCCTTCGAGGTGTTGATCAATCAGCCTGGCGAGTTTTTTCAGGGCATGCGGATCGCCGTTGGCGCCGAGCAGTTCGTCGCGCAGGCGCTGGAGCACCTCGTTTTTGCGGATCAGGTTGAGGGCGGCATTGCCGAGTTCGCGGCTTTTGTTTTCTACCTCGAGAGCTAATTTTTCGCGTTCGGCGTCATTCCGGTGTCGCGCTAATTCCAGGCGTTTGTCCGCTTCTAAGCGCGTGCGCTGGCGGCTCAGGCGGTTTCGGCTGGTTTTTTCGGCAAATCCGAACAGGGCGAGCAATACGAATCCGTAAAATGCCAGGGCCCAGCCGGATAAATACCAGGGTGGCCCGATCCGGAATGCCAGGGTTGCCGCCGGCCCCCCGGTGTTTGTACGAACGTGAAAAGTGTATTTGCCGGCAGGCAGATTGGTAAATTCTTTTTCAGGGCTATCCTGCCAGGGCGACCAACCGGTGGAAAAGCCGTCGAGTTTCCAGGAAAAGCGTGGCGCCTGCTCAAAAACAGGAGCCGCGAAAAAGAATTTCAGGCTGTTTTGCCGATAGGCGAAAATCAACTCCCCGGAGGGCAAAAAAGAGTTACCCTCCGGGGTTTCCACACGGCGGAGGAAACATCCCGGCGCAACCGGCGGGGAAAGTCCGGAGAGATTGTTCCGGTCCAGCAAAGCAAACCCGTTTTCTAAGCAGAACAAATACTCTCGCGGACCCAAGTCAACCACTTGTTCGAAGTTGGGCACTAAAGCAAGTTGTACAGCGTAAATTTTACCGTCGTCAAGTAGTTGCAATCCGCTGCTGTCAATAGCAAAATATTCTTTTTCACGTCCGGGCAACCACTTTTGCCGGCGTGGAGATACGGGTTCGAATACGACCCGGTTCATCGATCCGGAAATACGCAAGGGCGGGCCGTGGGCATCCAGAATCAGATCGTTGCCAATTCGGGCAATATCCAGTTGGAAATCGGTGGGCAAGCCCTCCCCTCTCGTGAAGGTTTGGTACTCACCGACTTGTGTCAATTGATCATTCAGCCGCAAGCGAAACAAACCCTTGTTCGGGTGTACGCCCCAGAGATTGCCGCTGGTATCAAAAACAATTTTTTTGAGCGGCTCCTTAAATCCTTCCACGCGGTGCGACAATTCCCAGGCACCGCCGGACGCGCTCCGGAATACCGCCAAACCGGTGTAGGTACTTTGCACTAATACGCCGGGCTTCCCGGGCGCCACTACTGTACACCAGCCACCGGTAATATCGGATATTTTTCGGGCGCTAAATTTATCGATCAAAAATGTGCCGGAATTATGGCCGCAAAACAATTGATCGTTCAAAACCTGCAATTGCCACACTTGCCCTTGCGTCCCCGGGATCAGTTGAAAACCGGCGCCGTTGCGCGCGAAAACGCCTTGATTGGTACCCACATATAACAATCCCTTCCAGCGGGCGGCGGTGTATAAAGTGCCTATTTTCCCGGTCTGGTCGGAGAAAAAGGTAAGTGCCGACCGTAGCGACACGTGGTCGATACCGCGGTCCAGGCCCAGCCAGAGGTTGCCGTCGCGATCTTCGCAAAGGGCAAGCACCGTGTTGTTTTGCAGGCCGTTTTCCCGGTTAAGGTGATATCGCAGGTTGCCCGATGGATCGAGTACATAAGCGCCGTTCAGGATAGTGCCGATCACCCAGCCGCCTTCGCGCAGGGCAATGGCTTTATTGAGTTGAACTTGTTTAAATACAACATTCAGCGGATGATTCCAGGGGCGGCACTGGCCGTTGGACAGTTGAAAAATGCCGTGGTTCGTAGTGCCCGCCCAAATACCGCCCGCGACGTCCGGCACGAGGAACTGAATAATTTTATCGGCTAAAATTTCCGTACCGGGTAAAAAGCGGAAAGTATTGTCGGCCAGCAATTCATATATGCCGCGTTCTATAACTGGTACCAGCACGCGCCCCCGTACTTCGCGGGCAAACATGATAGAATTGGGCGGTTGCAGAATAGTAACCTGATGATAATCGTATTTGTAGATCGTAGAGAACGACTGAAACAACACGAAGTCTTTTCCGGCCAGGATATGCCATATTTCTTCTTTGTCCAAGCGGTCGCTGCGCACCTGTGCGCTCAGGGAATGATAGGTCATGCGCCCGTCGGCGCCTGTTTGCCAAAAGCCGAACTCCGCGAACCCACCACAGAAAACCTCTCCGTGAATGCCGATGGCCACGGCGCGCACAGTTTGTTTTTCCGGCAGGGAAAAATTTTGCCAGCGGGCGCCGTCAAATTCGAGGATGCCGCCGTTGTTTCCGGCATACAGCCAGCCGGTTTCGCCGGATTGCTCCAGCGACCAGTTTTGGTTTTGGCTGCGGTAGTCCGCCGGCGTAAAATTGCGAATACGGGGAATGTCCTGTGCGCTCAGGTCACCGGCAAGCATAAAAAGGCAGAAGTGCAATAAAAATCGCCGCATGATAGCGGCAAAGAAACGCTGCAAAAGTGAAATTTATGGGGTGTGCGCCTGCTTTTTCGGCGTCAGCCCCAATTTAGCTCCCTCTTCCACCATCCGTTGAAAACCCGGTTCGAATTCGTTGGGGATATCTCCATCAAGGATCGCTTCGCGAACGGCCGTTTTGATAATCCCCACTTCCCGGGAAGGCGGAATACCAAAAGCCTCCATGATTACATCGCCGGTAATCGGCGGTTGCCACAGGCGCAGGCGGTCGGCAGAGGTGACGAGGGCCATCCGTTCTTTCAGGTATTCATAACCTTCAAGGTAACGCGACATTTTTTTAGGATTCTTAGTGGTAATGTCCGACCCGCACAATTTCATCAGGTCGTCAATTTCCGGACCGGCATCGAAGAGCAGGCGCCGCACGGCACTGTCGGTTACCTGTTCTTTGGTCAGGCTGATGGGGCGCAAGTGCAGGCGTACCATTTTTTGCACATAATCCATCTTGCTGTCCAGGGGGAGCCGGAGGTTGCGAAAAATACGCGGCACCATATTGGCGCCCAGCCATTCGTGCCCGTGAAAGGTCCAGCCCGTGTCGGGGTGAAATTTTTTGGTCGCCGGTTTGGCAATGTCGTGCAAGAGGGCCGACCAGCGCAGCCAGATATTGTCGCTGCGGCGGCAAAGGTTGTCCAGCACTTCCAGCGTGTGGTAAAAATTATCCTTGTGGCCTTTGCCGTCGCGGTCTTCCACGCCCTGGAGGTTGGCCACATCGGGCAGGATAAGTCGCAGCAGGCCGGTATCAAACAATAAATTGAATCCGACAGAGGGCTTGGGGGTCATCAGGATTTTTTCCAGTTCCGTGGTGATCCGTTCCTTGGATATAATCTGAATACGTTGCCGGTTTTTGGCAATACTCTCCAGCGTATTTTTTTCTATAACAAAATCCAGTTGGTTGGCAAACCGAATAGCGCGCAACATCCGGAGGGGATCGTCTGAGAAGGTTTTACCGGGCTCCAGCGGCGTTTTGATGATCTTGCGTTCCAGATGCTCCAAGCCGCCAAAAGGATCGACGATGAGGCCGAAGTCGGCTTCGTTGAGGCTCACTGCGAGGGCGTTTATGGTAAAATCGCGGCGATTCTGGTCGTCTTCCAAGGTACCTTGCTCCACCTCGGGGTTGCGGCTGTCTAACTGGTAACTCTCTTTACGGGCGCCTACAAATTCGATCTCGATGCCTTCGTGCCGGAGCATGGCCGTACCGAAACGGCGATACACGACTATTTTGGGTGAGGGATTGAGTTTCGAGGCCAGGGTTTGCGCCAGGCGAATGCCGTCGCCCACGCAGACGATATCTATATCCTTACTGGGGCGCCCGAGCAACCGGTCGCGCACAAAACCGCCGACCACATAAGCCGGCACGCCGATCTCCCGGGCGCATTGGGCGATCCGTTCAAATATTTTTCGTTCGTGTGGATGTATGTTGAAAATCATTTGTGTCTATTTCAACCATTTTTCATGGTGTTTCCTGGCTTCCTCAAGTGACATTCCTTCATTCCGCTTCGATTGTTCGATGGCAATTTCTAACTTCTGTAATAGTAACAATTTATCCAAAAGTTCGTCAATTGAGAATTTATCCGGCATTTCTTGAATAACTTCTAATAAAAACTCTTTTGAAATTACCATTTCAAATAATGTTTTAGTTAAAAAGTGCTGCGATTCTCGGTTTGTCTGGAATGGCCGGTTTTTGAGGTGTTGTCTGCTCGGCACGAGCAGGCGACATCTAAAAAACAAAACGACTCCTTTTCCAACCT
>CAUJEY010000188.1 GCA_963169325.1 Bacteroidota bacterium | reverse complement strand
TTTGTTTTTTTTTTTTTTTTTTTTTGTTTTTTTTTTTTTCATTTTCCCTTTTAAAAAAAAAAAAAAAACCCCAAAACACTAAAACACCCAAACACCAAAACACCCCATAAACACGTAAAAACATGAACCTGATAATTTTATCTCCCGAACGGGAAATTTTTTCCGGAACCGTTAAATCGGTAAAGGTACCGGGGTCGCTGGGATCGTTTGAGATGCTCGAAAATCACGCGCCCATCGTTTCCTCCCTCGGCGCGGGCGAAGTCCGCATCATCAAATCCAATGGCGAAAAAATGAACCTCCAGGTAGAAGGCGGGTTTGTTGAAATGCTGAATAATGAGGTGTCGTTGTTGGTGGCGGGTGTGAAGGAATAGCACCGTTTAAAATACACTACGCTCCGGTAATGCGTTGTAGCATCTATACAGAAAATTGATTTCAAAAAAAGAGCATGGCAATTACGGTCATGCTCTTTTTCTTTGATACCTTAATGGATGTTCATCGTTTTACCGGAGCAACACTTTTCCAGAATAAACGGCCTGATTATCCATCATAATTTTATAGAAATACACGCCGGCCGGCAGTTGTCCACGCTCGAAACGGTATTGCACGCCGGAAAAAACGTCGGAGCGGATGGTCCGTCCAAGTTGATCCGTCAGTTCGAACATAGCCCGATCTGACTGGACCGGCAACTCGAAGATGGCTACCGATGCAGCCGGGTTGGGATACACCCTGAGTTGGGCGGCGCCGGCCGGGTCATTGGTTTGCACCAAAATGAAGTGGTCGCCGATGGTATGGAACGTCGTGTTGGTAATGATCGGATCATTGAAATCGAAATAAATGGCTGCGCTGTTTTCAATGACCGTACCGTCCGGATTGTCAACTTGTTGTGGCACACGGAATTTGACGAATCCGTGAGAAGCCGGCTCGTTCACATTGCTGTCGGGGAGCAGAATATGGTCGAAACGGAAACGGAGCACGTTGCCGTCAATCACGGCAAAATCGTAGCGATGGCTGGATGCGCCGGGGCGAACCGCCTCGGCCTGAAGGTGTGCCGACAAGGTGTCCAGCACCACCACGGTAAAGGCCGTATCGGTACCCGTGTTCTGGAAACGGATGAGGTATTCGATGTCATTATTGGCTTCGATCAGGTGTTGATTGCCGTAGCCGCGTGGGAACGCCTGTTTATCGTTCGGGTCAAAAGAGCCCACATTTTGCTGACAATCCGAGATTTCAAACGGATTAGGCGTATTCAGGGAAAACTGTGTGACCAAGCCCGGGGTATTTATTCCGCCGCAGCCCTCCACGGCTTTTGCCTCTATCCCTCCCCAGGGATGAAAAACCTCCTCGCCGGCTTGCAGGCGCCAGGTTGCGCCGTTTGCCGGCATGGTGAATGTCTGTGTTTCACCGTCGCCGAGCTGGAAGGTACCGCCCTGGTACATGATGACGTCCTCTACCACCACAAATTCCTGCGATTGCGCCATATTGCCCGTCCCGATATTGCTGATGGACAAACGAACGGAGTCGCCATCGCAATACCCGGTAACCTCGATGTCGGCGCCCGACCAAAAAGCCGAAGTAGTACAAACAGTGTCCGGGTAGATATGCGCTTCCGTGCAGTGTGTGGCGCCTAACGGTGCGGCGCATTCCAGGGTAAAGTATATTTGAAATGTCGTACAAACGCCGGCAGCCAAATCGCCCAGATCAAATGACCAGGCATTATTTCCCAGCGCGGTTCCCGGGATGCTGCTGTTATTGAAAGTCATATAGTTGTCGAGCGCTACTTCAACGGAGGCGTTTTCTACAAGTTCGGTTCCAAGGTTACATGCCTGAACGGTATAGGTATTTTCAAAACAACGGCGCAAGCGGGGCGTTATCAGGTCGACCGACAACAGCGCACAGTCCGTATCCAGGTGTGTGGCAATATCCTGAGTCGTCGTTTGGCCACCCGCTGTTGCCACGGTGTACACCGAAGGACAGTTTTGCGCCCAGTTGAAGGGCGCAGCGAGCGTAACTTCGGCCAGGGTATCCGTGCCGGGCAATAGTTGGGTATACACGCCGTCGTTGTTGGTCAGGGTTTCGTGCATGACGCCGCTGACCAATCCGGTAACTTTGACGGTCCAGCCGGCCAGAAGCGGTTCGCCGCTGTCGTAACCACAATTGTTCAGCGTATCCAGGTATACCTTACCCGTGACTACGGCCTGGGGCGCGTTGATGATTTTAATGATTTGGGTGTATTTGTAGCCCGAGGCGGTGGGATCGTAAAAGACAGCGTAGTTGGTAGCCGTGGGGTCGTCGGGATATATTTTTACAATAGTTGGATTCCACGGTGCAGCCGCAGTGTCGACTGAAACGACGGGGCCAACCAGGTTTGCAGGGTGATTGGGGATGACATTCGGGTTGGGGTTGGGGACAACGACATACGGTACAGCCGGATTAAAGGAACACCAGTTGAACATTTCCCAGGTGCGTTCGATCAGCGTATCGGCGTCCGGCGCCGGGGTAATTATGAGGTCGGTAAAATTAATTTCCATCTGCTCGCAATCCATACCGAAAAGGGTAGGCTCGCCGTAATTGTTTCCGGTCGGCGCGGTCAGGACCAGGTCGTTGGGGAATTTGACGTAGTAATCCTGCTCATAATTGACCGTAACCCTTTGCGAGCAGGTGCCGGTGTTGCTACTACAGTCGGTGACGCGGAAGGTCCGGGTTACGTAGCCCTGAAGACATGCCGTATTGAGTTGGGAGTTGTTCAGCGTAATAGTGGTCGTATCTATACAACAGTTGTCAGTGAGTACGGGACTGCCGTAGGCCATCAACGTGGGGTCGAAACCGGAGCAGGCGACGGTCACATCAGCCGGCGCTATACAGGAGGGGGGCACTTTATCCTCCACTCTCACACTGACCAGGCAGGAAGTGACGATTGGCTGCCCCTGACCATTCAGGGAAATATTGCCGCCGGCATCCAATTGATACACCCGAAGGGTAATGGTTTGGGTGGTGTTCGCTTCGCAGCCGTAGAATTTGATAGAATCATATTCACTGATGGCCCGCTCAAATTCGGATGGAAAGTCCGGAAAATTGTCCCCGCAAGGTTGCTGGCCGTTAACGGTGTTCAGGCTGTTGATACAATCGCTGTAAGGCGCCTGTCGCTGGAGCGTGATCCTGATGTTCCCGCAATCATCGTACGAGCCGGCATCGAAGGACCAGGGGGTAACCGTGAGCACCCCGCCGAATTGCGTGGTTCCGTTGGATTCGTAGCAATCGTTCGGGTTGTCGTCTGCGAGTGAGACATACACAAATTCGCTGCACACGGCCACCGGCGGAATGGTGTCGTTAAGCGGGTCGCAGCCTTGTGCGGCAAGTTGGGATTTGACGCTTAAAAACGCCAATAGCATGAGCGGAAATACACATTTCGCATTCAGGCAGGAAAGAAAAAATCTTGTCATTGGATTAGATTTTTTTTGTGAAATTGGTTGTTTTTGCGACCAGCCGGGGGGCGTCTGCCGGTCAAATATTTTTTGATGGTACAAAAGTCTTGCATCGGGAGCATGCCACCAAAATCAAAAATTGATATTTGTAGATTTGTTTTGGACTGGTTTTTGTAATACATTTATTGAAAATCAAGTGTTTAAAATTACGATTATTAAACAAAACTGGCCATAAAATCAAAATTTACCGGCCACTATTTACCCTAAAAAAGGCAGTTCATGGAAAAAAGCAGCCTGGTACAATTAATTCGCTCGTTTTCCCCGGTAGAAATACGGGACGTACGCAAATTTTTATCCTCTCCTTTTTTCAATCAACGGGATGACCTGGTTCAATTATTTGAGCGATTAGCCGGGGCCGGCGATGCGCAAAAGGAATCCGTTTGGCAGCATTTGTTTGGCGCGTTGCCTTACGACGATCAAAAAGCGCGGCTGCTGATGAGCTACCTCCACCGATTGCTGGAGCAATATCTCATGACACAAGAATGGAACGCCGACAGTATAGCCGGCCGGGTTCACTTAGCCTCGGCTTACCGGAAAAGGCAACTGACCGACGCTTTCGGGCGGGCGCACAGTTCGCTGGAAAAAGCCCTGGAAACCCAACCCTTGCGCAATGCCCATTATCACGATACAAGGTATAAATTGATGTGGGAAGCCCATCAACTGACTTATACGCAAAACCCGACCGACATTTCCCTGCTCCGGCAACTCTCCGAAACGGCCGACATCGTCTATCTGGCCCAAAAACTCCGGCTGATCTGCCTGATGACCGCCCATGAATCCGTGTACCAGTCCGGCCGCCACGCGGGCCTCGACGAAGAGGTTATCAACCTGGCCGAACGGAAAGAAATGGCCTCCAAGCCGGCCATCGCAGTATACCTGCACTGCTACCGGATGCTGCGACAACCAGAGGAAGAAATCCATTTTCAAGGCTTTAAACAATTGCTGCTGGAACAATCCGGGCTCTTTTTCCAGGAAGAAATGAGCGGATTATTCATCTTAGCCGTCAACTACTGTGTTCGATGTATCAATGCAGGCGATACCCGCTTTTATCGCGAAGCCCTGGATTTATACAAAGAAGGATTAGCCAAACGTTACTTGCTGGAAAACGGCGTCTTGTCGCGTTTTACCTACCACAATATCGTGGCTGCCGGCCTGCACACCGGCGAACTGGACTGGGTGCGCTATTTCATTAACGAGTATAAAAACCGTCTGGAAAAACAATACCGCGAAAGTTCCTTCAGTTTCAACCTCGCCCGTTTGGAATACGCCCAGCGCAACTACGGCTTCGTGCTGGAATTGCTCCAACGAGCCAATTACCGCGATCCGCTGCTCAATCTGGCCGCCAAGACCCTGCTGCTCAAAACTTACTACGACCTCGGTGAACACGAAACGCTGGCATCACACCTCGACGCCATGCGCAACTACATCCATCGCAAACGCGTCATCGGTTACCATCGCACCAATTACCTCAATATAATCCGCTACACCGAAAAACGGATACGCCTCAACACCCGGGATAAAAAAGCCGTCGAAACACTCCGGCAGGAGATTGCCCGGGAAACCGTTCTGACCGAGCGCTCATTTTTCGAAAAAATTCTGCCAACCTTTTGATCGTCATTAATCGTCATTATGTCATTACGTCATTTTCGAGACGCCCCCAATGACGATCAATGACGATTAATGACAACCAATGACAACCAATGACGATCAATGACGCCCAATGACGATCAATGACGATTAATGACGCCCAATGACGATCAATGACGATCAATGACGACCAATGAAGCCCAATGACGATCAATGACAACCAAATGACTTCCAATAGCAAGTCTTTTTCTGTTTACTTCCGGTTAAACCCGTACTTTTGCCGCGCTTAAGAGATTACAACCACCCATCAATGAATAAACTGCTTTTTTTGCTGCTTCCGGCAGCTTTGATGACCCAGGCCTGCTCCAATGACTTCGACGTGGCGGCGCCCTGGAAAGAAATTCCGGCCGTATTTGCGATCCTGTCGCCGAAAGATACCGCCCATTATATCCGTGTGGAAAAGGCGTTTCTCGACCCGAAAACCAGCGCGCTGGAAATTGCACAAATTGCCGACTCGTTGTACTACCCGGAAAACGCCATCGATGTGTACCTCGAACGCACCGGCACCGGCCAACTTATCCAATTACAACGGGTTGACGGAAACCTCGAAGGCTATATGCGGGAAGACGGCATTTTTGCCACCCAACCTAACTGGCTGTACAAAACCAACCAAATCCTCCAGGAAGGGGAAACTTACCGTTTCCGGATGATCCGTGCCGACGGAAATCCGGACGTGACCGCCGAAACGACACTGCCGGCAACCTTTGAATTCCAATCGCCCAATCCGCAGCAAATACCGCCAAAAATCGGCTTCATCCGCAGTGCCCCCACGAGCATCGCCTGGCGAACCGATGTCAACGGCGTTTATTTCAAGATCGATTTTCAAATTCGCTACCGCGAAGAAACGCCTGGCGGCGCCCTCATACGGCGCGACACCCTGCATTGGACGCCGGTGCCAAACGTTGAACGCGGGGATAACATCGTGTCAGCCGGCAAGTATAAAGGCGAAGCCAAAATCAGTGCAGATGCGTTCTTTAATTTTTTGGTCAACAATATTCCTGCAGCCAACGACCGGTTCCGGTATTTCGACGGGATCGATATCACCATCCAGGGCGGCGGCAGAGAAATAAAGGCATACCAGGAGACTGCCTCGGCAAACTCGGGACTTACCGGCGCCGAAGTCATTCCAGTGTACACCAACCTCTCAGAAGGTTACGGATTGTTCACCGGTAAAAACACCGCAGTCCTGAATAAAATCCTGGTTGGCGTCGAAACGATAAATTCTATGAATGAACAGTCGCCGGCCAAAGACCTGAATTTCCGGTTCTGATTTTAGGTATCGGTTATGCTGAAGCGCCGCGTTTCCCCCGAACGCGGCGCTTTTTTTGTGCTTCACCAACCCAGGAGCCCCTTTTTTGTCCTGTACATGACAATATTTGTTGGATGTTTTATATTAAAATCTACCCTTTACTTTTCACAAATTGCTTTTTTTTTAAGCCAACACTTGTTAAACCTTCAAGACTTTTTTTTCATTAATAAGACGAAAAAGGCTTTATAAGTAGATATTTCAAAGTGAAGTATACCGACCATCCGGGTATAAAATTCTTCACAACATCAAAAAATTGTCATTGGAAGCAGCAAACTTGTCCCGCACTTTTGTAACGTGAAAAGTGGGGATTGAAAGAATTCCCGCTCTGTGAGACAAGTTCATGGGATGTACAAATTCAGGTGAGAGAGCAAGTCCTCTCAAAAAGATTGAGAGGACTTGCCAAATTTAAAAATTTTTAACGAGTTGTTAAGCAGGTAGTTTTTGCAACAATTTTTCACCTGCTACCGTTTATTTGTCGTTTAGATTGCAAAACAGGGTTTTACCTACCGCAATCTCAAAGTTCGAAAATGTTCATGGGATTATAATTTGTTGTTTTACGACCACGCCACAAGAGGCGTGGTTTTTTGTTTTAATGACCTACCTTTCGCGTCGAAATGAGGAAGCCGGACGTTTATCGCGGTCCGGCAACCAAATATTCACCCACTTTATCCGCTGACGCTTATCAAACTTCAAACTTCGAACTTCAAACTTCAAACCACTTTTATTCCGACACATATGTCTGTTACTTCCGGCGAATTCAAACGCGTTACCACCCACGTCATTCAGGCCATGAAACACCGGGGCGAAAAAATCGCCATGCTCACGGCCTACGATTTTTCCATGGCCCGCATCTTAGACGAAGCCGGCATCGATATTCTGTTGGTCGGCGACTCGGCATCCAATGTGATGGCCGGGCACGAAACCACGCTCCCCATCACTTTGGATCAGATGATCTACCACGCGCAATCGGTGGTGCGGGCCGTTCACCGGGCCATGGTGGTGGTGGACATGCCATTCGGTAGTTACCAGTCCAACTCAGAAATTGCCCTCAAAAGCGCCATCCGTATCATGAAAGAATCGGGCGCCCACGCCGTAAAAATGGAGGGCGGCTCCGAGGTGGAAGAATCGATCAAACGGATTCTGATGGCCGGTATACCCGTCATGGGGCACCTGGGGCTGACGCCGCAAAGCATTTATAAATTCGGCACCTACACCGTACGCGCAAAAGAGGATGCCGAAGCCCAAAAACTGCGCGAAGACGCAAAACTGCTTGACCATATCGGCTGTTTTGCCATGGTACTGGAAAAAATCCCGGCCCAACTGGCCAAAGAAGTCTCTGAAAGTGTCGATATTCCGACGATCGGCATTGGAGCCGGCGGCCATACCGACGGCCAGGTGTTGGTCACCCACGATATGGTGGGCATCACCAAAGATTTTAAACCGCGTTTTCTGCGCCGTTATTTAGATTTATTCGAGTCCATCGGCGAAGCCACCCAGCGCTATATCGACGATGTGAAAAGCCGGGATTTCCCGAATGAATCAGAACAGTATTGATTTTCAGGGGAATACGTTTGCAAGACGGGGCGTATAAGCAGGATTTTTGAAAAACTCCTGCTTATACGCCCCGTCTTGCAAACGTATTTACAATTTTTAAAACACCGGATGTAAAAGCGCGTTAGCCGGTTTACTTTTGCGCCGCTTTGGTGACATTTCTTTATTAGGATAAATTATCCGGTATGTCGCATCCAGAAACCCTCAAACCAGAAACTGTCAAACCCTCAAACCAGAAACACTCAAACCTTCTAACCGGAAACCCTCAAACCCTCTAACTACAGATTAAAATTTTATGAAAGGAAAAACCCTCGGCCTGCTGCTCCTGGCACTACTCCTTGGCGGGCTTTTTTTTGCCTGGAAACCCCTGAACGCCATTTACTTATCCGGCGTACCGGCGCAGTTGGAAAATGAATACCTGCTTATCCCGACCGGCGCCTCCTTCGAACAAGTCATGGACAGCCTGAAGGCCGGCCGCTTTATCGACAACGAGGACGGTTTCCGCTGGCTGGCGGAAAAAATGAAATACAAACGGGAAGTCATGCGCAACGGCCGGTATCAGATCGAACCGGGCTGGACCAACCGCGAACTCATTCAACACCTGCGCGCCGGCAAACAAGCCCCGGTAAACGTGGTGCTGAACAACGAACGCCTGCCGGAAGAAGTGGCCGGGCAGGTAGCGCGATTCCTGGAAATTGATTCCATTACGCTGCTGAATGCCTTCCGCGACCCGGCCCTGCTGGCAGAAATCGGGTATACGCCTGAAACCCTGATTTCACTGTTTATCCCGAATACGTACCAAATGTTCTGGAATACGGAAGCCAAAGGATTTGTGCTGCGTATGGTCAAAGAGCACGACGCCTTTTGGAACAAGGATAACCGGCGCGCCAAAGCGCAGGCCCTCGGCATGACGCCGGAACAGGTGTACACCTTGGCCTCTATCGTGGAACGCGAAACCAACAAGGCCGGCGAAAAACCCGCTATTGCCGGGGTATATCTCAACCGGCTCAAAATCAATATGCTCCTCCAGGCCGACCCCACCAGCGTGTTCGCCACCCGCGATTTTGCGGCCCGCCGTGTGACAGAATTCCATACCACTTTCGATTCTCCTTACAATACCTACCTATATAAAGGACTGCCTCCGGGGCCGATCAGCATGGCCTCTATTGCCAGCATCGACGCCGTACTAAACCCGGATAAGCACGACTACCTGTATTTCTGCGCCAAACCGGACGATTCAGGCACGCACGCCTTCGCGGCCTCCTATTCCGCCCACCTGGTGAATGCCGGGCGTTTTCAGAGCTGGTTGCGGCAGCGGGGGTATTGAGGAGTGCGAAAACCCGAATCTGATTTTTTTGATTTAAGATTACATGATTGCTGATTTTTGATGTGACATGGAGCGTACCGCGACATCAAAAATCAACAATCATAGCCTGTCCCGATGAAGTCGGGATAATCGCCAATCTTAAATCTTTCTATAACGGGATACTAACAACGGTCTCCTATTACCGACGTTTCAGGCAAATTCACGTAGGCGTCAATATTGTATAACCAACTTCCCCCTGCCCGCAACCGGACCGGAAAATGCCTGAACTTCCACGATATAAAGCCCTTGCGGCCAGGCGCCTGTTTCTATGCGACAAACGCTCTCCGCCTGTGTGGTATATTTCAGCCGCCCGGTTTGGTCATAAACAAACACCCGGCACGGTCCTTCGGGAAGTAGTACCGTCGTTTCTCCCGAAGCGGGATTGGGTTGAATTTTAATTACCGGTTCGCCCGGCGCCCTGTTGGCGAACTGCCTTTCTCCACCGGAATAATCCCCTTCCGTCAGCGAGCGGGCGGCGTGAATAAAAGTACGGCACTGATCGGTATATCCGGTGGGCAGTTCTGCCTGCCACAAGTCGGCTACCGGCATGAATGCATCATAAGCTTCGGCGGGTTCTTCGGCCATGATGCGGTCGTAACCGGCTAAGAATTGGCTGCGCACCGACGTTTCAGAATCGGTCAACAAAATGCAATCGCTCCAGCACCCGGCCTGTGGCGGGTCGCAGGTGAACTGTGGCGCACATTCGCGTGGTTCGGCTGAAACTGCGGGCGTCCAGGCAACGGGAATGAGCGGGTTCTGGGCGCTGCAAGGGGTGCCGGCGCTCCGGCGCACATCGAAGCCGGGGGTAGGATCGGCCAGCGGCACGATGTTACCGCCAAAATCCTCCGTACCCCAGAAATTACCTGCAGCCGGAATGCTGCCACCCGGATTTTTGGTCGGATAA
>CAUJEY010000187.1 GCA_963169325.1 Bacteroidota bacterium | reverse complement strand
TCCTTTTTCGTAATCATCAAGCACCCTACCCCCACGCCCCCCTGCCCTTCGGGGGAGGGGATGGGGGAGGGGATGAATCGCGGGCAGAAATATACATACACCACGCTCGGCGGTATCGGGAATTTGAGATAAGAAACAGTTACAAAAAAACAACAACCATGGAACATAAAGCCATCTCCATCCGCCCCTTCATCGGCGCCAAAAACTATGAACTGTCCCGGCGTTTTTACCGGGACCTGGGTTTTCAGGAAAGTATTATATCTCCTAACATGTCTTATTTCAAGACGGAAGGGTTAGGCTTTTACCTGCAGGATGCGTATGTGCAGGATTGGATAGATAATTCCATGATTTTTTTGGAAGTCGATGATGTAGCTCGTTATTGGAACGAGCTCCTGGCGTTAGACCTGACCACTAAATATGAAGGGGTAAAACTAACTCCAATTCGGGTATATGATTGGGGCCGGGAATGTTTCCTGCACGACCCGTCCGGTATCCTTTGGCACTTTGGGGAGTTTGTATAGCGCTCACTACTGGGCTTTTAAAATTTAACACATAGGCACATAGATCACATAGATTTTAAACTTTAAAAACTATGTGCCCTATGTGCCTATGTGTTTAAAAATATCCAATAGTGTTGGTAGATCAACATACCCTTACTTTTTAGGTGTCTGACTCGGCCGAACCTCAATTTTACTCGGCAGCGTGCGCGGGTTCATGCGGAGCAGGTCCACCACCATCTGGCCCAGGTCTTCCGGTTGTATTTTCCAGGCATCTTCTTCTGCCTTCGGTTCGTGGTTGTTGAAGTGCGTGGCCACAGAACCAGGCATAATGGTTGTGCATTTGATGCCGGCGTCCCGCAAGTCGAGCATGGCGGCCTGAGTGAAGCCCACCAGCCCAAATTTACTGGCATTATAAGCGGAGGCCGTCGGGAAAAAATTGGTCCCTGCCAGGCTGGCGATACTGATAAAATAACCCTTGGAATCTATCAGCGCATCTACGGCTGCCTTAAGGCTGAAAAACACCCCGGTCAGGTTGGTGTCGATGGTTTCGTGCCATTGCTCCGGGGTCATTTCCGTGATGGGGGCGAAATGGCCGACCCCTGCATTGGCGACGAGGACATCGAGCTGACCAAACGTTTCGAGGGTTTTGGCCACGGCATTTTTCTGGGATTCAAAATCGCGGACATCGGCGGCGATACCGATAACCTTACCCGGGCCTGTTTTGGAGAGTTCACGCGCGGCGGCGTCCGCGGCGTCCTGATGGCGGCTGGTGATGGCCACATTTACCCCTTCTTTCAGCAACATTTCGGCAATGCCGTAACCGATGCCTTTGCTGCCTCCTGTGATGAGGGCTGTCATTCCGTTGAGTTCTTTCATAGGGGTACAAACGCCGGGAAACCAAAATGGTTGAAAGTTTCCCTGTATCGCCGCATATCGGCTACGCATAATCTGCCGCTTGCGAATTGGGCGGGGACAAGCCTCACCCCTACGAGAAAAAGGCTAAATCGCGGATGCGTTCTGCACAGCCCGGTAGGGGCGGGGCTTGTCCCCGCCCAATTCGCAAGCGGCAGATTATGCGCAAGGAAGGATCGCCGATCGCGGCAAATAAACGGCCCTTTACCCCGCAAGGCTGCCACTAGCCCGACAGCACCCCATTTTTATTTCGCAAAAAGTTTTGCACCGGCAAAATAAGTTTTTTTTATTTGCACACAAACAACCAAACCAAATGTCACCCTCCGCTTTACCTTGTACGCCCCCTGTTTTCGGATGGATGATCCGAGGGCAGGGGGCGTTGTTTGTATTGGTGAAGGGGACGCTGATAGTAGATTTACAGGCACCTGAGGTGCAGGAGTCTGCGGGATTTTGGGAAAGATAGGCACTTGAGGTGTGGTAACACAATTGTTAGCGGCAACCCAAACAATAAAAAATAAAGTCAAGCCCGACGTGACAAACAGTAAAAAACTAAATTTAGGAAAAGCCTTTACTCCGCCGCTTTAAACTCTCCGCAATCCAGCCGCAATTCACGGTTTTTCAATGATTTGTTTAAGAATCGGCAAAAATGACCATCCCCGTTTTTTTGATAAAAACGACAGGAGAAGCACATCCTTTGCATTGAAATGATACCTGCCCGTTGCAACTGACCTACTACTCCGAGCAGTTGTTCGAGCATGATACCCTTTTCGGCGGAAGGGATTTCGGCGATGCTTCCGAGCATCGGGTTTGCAAAGTCGGCGGTCTGGGCAACCGCAGACTTGCCCGCTTCTGTCAAATGGATGGTATGGCTACGGGTGTCCATGATTTCGGTCTGCCGCTCGATAAATCCCTTTTGTTCGAGCGATTTTACCGCCTCGCTGACGGTGGGCTTGGTCAGGCAAAACTCTTGGGCGAGGTAACTGACCTTGCATTTTTCATCGTCATGAAATTGGATAAAAATCAGAATCTGGATTTGTATCGGGCTGATGCCCAAAACCTTTGCCTTTTCCCAGAGCAATACACGGAAGCCCTCGCTTAACCGTTCGAGGGAGGCGATAATTTTTAGGTCAGGGTTGCCGATTTGGGCTTGCGGGTCGAAAACGCTGTCGTTCATAGGCATAAAATAACGGGGCGGCAGGGAAATCCTACCGTCCCGTAAAATTAGCAGTCCTAATTATTTTTGGCAAAAAAATCAGTTGCACCCTTCCATCTCGATAATGTAGTAGCCTTTCGCCGTGATGGAATCCTCCATCTCTCCTTTGGCGTTTTCGACATGGCAAAAACGGCATTGCTTTGAGGTGAGCGGCTGCCCCTCTTGCCCTTTTGACTGCAAATAATCCCTGCCGTAGCCATAGATTTTCGCCAAGTCCTTTTCGTTGGCATCCACGAGGATGTCAAAGTGCATTACACCGCCCTGTTTTTTGGGGACGTAGGTGTCGTAAACAGAAACTTTCAATTGCATGGGTGAATCATTTTTAGAAGTGAAGCCGAGTAGGGCAGCCCCGCCAATGGCGAGCCAAACCAGCCCTTTCAACAAGAAAAAAGCGAACCCTGCAAGCCCGAATTTTTGAAGGAGGCTTTTGTTTTTCATCGCTTTTGAAATTTAAAATTCACCTTCTTTGATGTACGGGTGGCACCACAGCAGGGCAGTCAGCGTGACGGCTTTGAACCAAGCGGCGTACATCGCTTCAACCTGTTCGGCAGTATGTCCTTTTTTCGCCAAGAAGCCCTTGATGGTGAACGTGATGGGGAAAATGAATGCCACGAGGTAGCGGAAATGGATGATTGGAACGGCTTCCACACCATCGGTCTGGTTCTTTTTGGTGCTGTGGTGGCGCAGGGCGATTTCGTGCTGGTAGTTGAGCCAGTCTTGGTCGTAGGGGCGGCGGCAGAGGTCGAGAATCCATTGCCCGAAGCGTTTGCGCACCGCACCGAGGTAGTCCATGTTGGGTTGCCCGTTGTGGGTAAAGTAGTGCAGCAAATGGGCGTTCCCGCCCACGTAGCCGTACCAGAGGTCGAGAATTTCGTCGGTCTGGTCAGCCAGCACCTCCCCGGCGAGGCGGAGGTTTTGAACGTCTTCGTCTCCGAAAAGCACGGTTTTTTTCAAAAGGTCGAGGTCGGCAATGCTTACGGATGAGGTTGCTGCCTTCCCGTAAGTGTAGCCCGGAATGTGATTTGACATGAAATTGAATTTTAAATTGTGAAAGGATAAGTTCGGATTCCGAACTTTTAAATCGAAGGCAAATATAGATAGGATTCCGAACTAAAAAAATTTTCGAAAATTTTTTTTACCTTCGACCGAACGGAAGATTTCTGCAAGGGAAAAAGTCAGAGGGAGGTTGAGCGTCCAGAATGAACAGATTTTGAGTTGAAGAAAGAATGAAATAAGTCGAACCGAAAAAATGTCGCTACCCAATAACATAAATAAAATAAAAGCCGCTAACAATCCACTGCCTCCCATGCCTCCTCAGGGCAGACGCATCGCGGATTTTTGTAATGCAAAAGATGCAGTTTTATGGGTTAAATTAAACAGTTTTCAGAATTTTTCGATGATGGTTTTTCCTCGCATTTCAATTCTCACACTGTTTTAACCGATTTTTAAATAAAAACCCTTAAAAATCGCATTAAATAAAGTCGCGATGCGTCTGCCCTGCCCATGCCTCCTACACGTCGGCACATCGGCAGTGGTAACGTTATAGGGCAATTCAAGAGACAAATACAATGATATCAACAGTGTCCGATTTTCTGCTTAAACTATACCCGGCGGAAAGTGGTTTGCGAAAAACAGATTCCGGGTTTATTCACCGGGTGACTTTGAGTCACCCGGTGAATAGCGCAAGCAGCCGGCATTTTTCGCAAACCACTTTCCGTCGGGTATAAACGATAATGAACAGGCTTAAACAATGTCAAGTAAAATGCTTTCTATCGTAACTTATCTCATCATTGCCGGAATGCTGATTTTTCTGGCCTTCATGTCAGTTGAGACCAAATCAGGGGGAGATGCAGCCACCAGAGGGTTAGGCCAACCCTTGATATTGTTACCTGTTGTGGCAATTGTCTTTCTGGTGGTATTCAATCTGCCGACAAATAACTGGATTAAATACCTTGGGCTCGCTATTGGGCTTTTGTGTTTTGCCGCCTTTGTCGTCTTTTTGCTCGCTTTGTCGGGGTCAAGTTTGATATTTCAGGATACCAGACAACCATTTACGCCGCATTATGACGACCCGGTTTTGAGAGAATTATTTGATGCCTTTCGAAATGGCAAAGTACGGAAATGGAAATCTTTATTGCAATCGCATCCTGAGCACCTTCAGGACAAACAGCTGTTGTACGATATTTTGCATGATGCCAATGAAGGCAACAATTCGAATGGACACAAACTCAATGCGTTAAAATATATGCTTGATTCTGGTGCAAAGATTGACTCAAGCCATTGCTCTACTTTTTCTAACTTGGCCTATTGTGGCAAGGCCGACTTCACAGAATTGCTTTTACAGCATGGAGCGGATCCTAATTGCAATCCATGGCCATCACAAACAGTTCTTTTATATTGCATTGATGGTCAAGCGGTAAAAATTATTGAGTTGTTGATAAAGTATGGAGCCGACGTCAATGCAATAACATATAACGAACAACGCCAGGATAACCTTACCCCCCTTTTATATGCAGTATATAGGGGACAGTGGTCCTGTTGCAAAACCTTGCTGAAAAACGGTGCCGACCCGAACTATAAGAATAAAGACGGCATCAGTATTAAGGACTATATCCTCCGACAACCTGAAAACCCGGAAGATCGTGGTTATTACGACAATCCGGAATTCTTTGACTTAGTGGAGCAAATTAAACAGTACCAATAACAGCCTGAAACGGCAGCTTTGATAAATAAGCTCTAAAAATCTACTAAATTTTGAAGAAGTTAACCCTTTGGCGCTTTCTGCTTAAACTCCCCCGGCGTCATTCCGACGTGCTTTTTGAACAGCCCAAAAAAAGCAGATTTTGAATTAAACCCTGCTTCCTGCGCCAGGGCGAAATTTGTGAGGTGCCGTTTGCCAGGGTCTAACAGCATTTTTTTTACTTCTTCAATCCTGTATTGATTTACGTAATCATGGAAACTTTTGGAGAACCCGATGTTCAGCACCTCCGACAGGTCTTTTTCCTTGATGCCAATCATTTGAGCGAGCGTTTGCAGGCTCAAATCGGGGTTCAGGTAGGGCTTACGGGTCTGCATGACGGTTTCCGTTTCCGCTTTCCATGCTGCTAATTTGGGGTCGGTCAGCCGGTTTTCTTTCCTAACTTCCTTTTGATATAAAACCTCTTTTTTGAATACCAACAAATAGGTGCTCCACAAGGAAAAAACAGCAATCACCAACCAAACCGGGTGATAATCGAGCCAGGTGGACATGAGGTCGGAGAAGTACAAATTCCCGGCAACCATGATGGCCAATACACCTGCGACGGTCATCAGGAAAACCGGAAAACCCAGTTGCCAGCGAGAGACCCCGGCGTCGTTGTTCCCCAGATTTTTAATACAAAAACAATAGTAAGTGCCGCTTGCCAAAAAAGTGATCTGCTCCGACAGACCGGGATAGTGGTCGTAGTTGTTGAAAATGGCGAAGTCCCGCCAAGCCTCCGGCACGATAAAAAGCAGGGCTTCTACGAGGAATACGAGCAGCGCCGGGAGAAAATGCAGCCAATCCTGCCGGGAGAAAACCCTTCCGCTTTTTTTGAGGCTTGAAAAATACAGGTACAATGCCGGACCTGCGGCTAATAAAAACGACAAAGGAAAAAATGCCCACCGCTCAGAGGCATTCATGGAATAAGAAGAACTGTACAGTTGGTGCTTAAAGCTGTAAAGTGCGAGGCTCAGGAAAAAAACAAGAAACAAGACCATCTGTATTTCCCGACGGTACCGGTACAAGCCAAACAACCCAATGAAAAGGGCAAGGAAGTTTACCGGGTAAAAAAACTTATGGTGAATATAGGCAACTTCCCTGCGAAAGAAAATCGCCTCCCAAACCTCGTTATGCTTCCTGTTTACCGAAACCAAAGGCATCTTGCAATGGCTGCATTTGCCAGGGAATTCAAATACTTTATCGTGCATCGGGCAGCCACAAGGTGGACAAACATAGCCGCCTGCCTGCCCGCTTTCCACTTTCAACGCCTGTACCAGGCAGTAACCAAGGGGCATTAGCGCCAACCACAATCCTGTAAAATAAACGCCGGGATGCTTCATGCGGTGAAATAATGGGCAGATTCGAGTGATTTTGCCCGAACGCTGCCCAAAAGTAGTCCATTTGGAAGCGTTCGCACCCATTTGGCCTGCGAAATTGCAGCTACAGGTGGTATTCAACAGACTTTTGCACTCCGTAGAAATCACCTGACTGTTTAAAAAAATGAACCATCATGAAAAAAATTTCATTGCTATGTCTCCTGTTTGCAACCTCGCTATTATTAAAAGCGCAGACCACTCCTGAAATCAAAAACATCGCCTTCTACCTCCAGGACGGCGTGGAAATCCTCGACTTTGCCGGACCAATGGAGGTCTTTCTCGGCGCAGGCTTTAATGTCTATACCGTTGCGAAAACGAAGGCACCCATCAAGGCAATGCAAGCCCTGACCATCGTGCCGGATTACAGTCTCGAAGATGCCCCTAAAGCCGCCGACGTAGTTGCCTTCTTCGGCGGCGGTGGCGCCTACAAGGAGTCGCAGCAGGAAAACATCCTGGCATGGGTGAAGGGGCAAACCGCAAAGGCTGACATTTGCTTTTCCGTGTGTACCGGCGCTTTTTACCTCGGCGAAGCAGGACTGCTCGACGGAAAAACGGCGACCACCTTCCATTCTTCGATTCCAGATTTGCGGGAAAGGTTTCCAAAAGCCACTGTTCGCGACGATGTTCGGTTTGTGGACAACGGCTCGGTCATCACCACCGGCGGCATTTCTGCGGGTATTGACGGGGCGCTGTACCTCGTGTCCAAATTGAAAGGAAAATCCGTAGCCCTCCGGGTGGCGGAAAATATGGAGTATTTCGGCTGGCAACCTGAAAAAGGATTGGTCATTGAGTCCCCGTTTGTCCGTGCCATTTGGGAAAAAGGCATGGCAAAAGCCCTTGAAGCAGCTGACAAAAACACTGTTTTTTACAAGGGCGAACTGCTCAACCTCGGTAATGAATTATTCGAAGACCATAAAAACACGGAAGCAACAGCCGTTTTCGATTTCGCCCTCCAATCCTTTCCGCTTTCCGCCGACGATTGTGCAGTGATTGGAAAATGTTTCACCGCCGCTGGACGTAAAGTGCCGCCCACCGAATCGGAATTTCTGGCTTTGGTTGATAAAGAAAATTGGGAAGAAGCCCACAAAATCCTTGAAGCGACGAAAGCCAAAATGCCCAACTGGAATATTGTGGACGAAGGGAAACTCAACGATATAGCGTACCAATATTTAGCAAAAAATAATCATGAAACTGCCATCCATATTTTTCAATTAAATGTGGCGGCATATCCCTCCGGTTTTAATACGTATGACAGTTTGGGAGAAGCATATTTTGCGGCAGGAAAAATGGATTTAGCGAAAAAAAACTACGAAAAATCCATCGAATTAAATCCGCAGAATAAGAATGGTTTTATGATGTTGGAAAAGATAAAAACGCCTGTTTCAAGTCAAAAAAAATGATGAAAAACCGAAAGCAATATACCCTGGCAATAGGCTGTTTCTTCGCGCTGCAAACAGTTTTTTCACAGGTAGAAATACCGATGAAACTTAATATCCAAAACCTCGACTGGTCGCCCGACGGCAAGTCCCTGGTGCTGTCCGCCATCCATGTAAAATCGGACTGGTCGGACTTCGATGGCAAAAAATGGCAGGTGCTGCTACTCGACCTCGAAAGCGGCAAGTTGCAACGGCTGGCAACCGGCGCTACCTTCCCTGCCTTTTCGCCGGATGGCAATAAAATAGCTTATGGCAAACTGAACGCCTCCGGTCATTGGGACATCGAAACCTACGACCGCACAACCGGGAAGCGGGCGAGGCTCACCCCTGCCCCCGGCGACGAACAGGCGCCCGCCTGGTCGCCGGATGGCAGCCAAATCGTATTCCACGATGGCAGCCGCCGGCACCACGAACTGTACGTGACGGACACGGCGAGCGGCAGCATACCGCATCGTTTGACGCACGTTTCACCCGATGCGGCTGCCTACAACCCTGACTGGTCGCCAAGCGGCGGCCACATCGTTTATTATTTGGAAAAAGGCGACCGCCATGACCAACTATGGCTGACCGACCCGGCTGGAAGTTTTTTCAAAAATATCACAAATGACACGATGAACAATATTTATCCCGGCTGGACACAGGCAGGCGACCTCGTTTTTTCCAGCAACCGGCAAGCCGTGGAACGTATGGATGCCGATGGGAGAAATCGCCAAAAAGTCGAAGATGTCAACTCGTTTTACGCCCGTTTTTCGCCGGATGGCAAACAAATCGCGTGGGTGGAAGGGCGTGACAAACCTGCTGTTTTTATCAAAAATTTTCCTGCCGGAGAACCGAAGGCGGTGTTTTCGCAAAAGGAATACGAAGCTTGGTATGCGACCCAATTTTACTGTGTCCCCTGCTCCTGCCCGCACGACGGGATGTTGTTCGAAGCGCCCGGCAATTGCCCTTCTTGCCAGATGAAACTGCTGCCTGCCGGGGTTCACAGTACGGAATGGGTAAGCCCTTTGCCCGATGGTCGCATCGCCTTTACCACAACTGATGAATACGGCATTTCACGAATTTTCATCTCGGAAACCGATGGTTCGGGCAAGGTGCAGGTGGCAAAAGGGAGTACGCCGGAATGTTCGCCCGACGGGAAGCGTATCCTGTACTTTGAGCATGATTCCATCTGCTTGATTTCGACGGATGGCAAGGAGCGTTTCAACCTCTCTGCCAGCATCGGGGGCGTGAACCTGAATACGCCTGTCTGGTCGCCCGATGGCAGGAGCATCGTGCTTTCGGAGGGTGAATTCCCCCAGACCAATATCATCCAGGTATCGCTCGAAACCTTTGAAAAAAAGGTACTGGTACAAAACGAAGGTCCGGAATATGCTCCCGCCATCTCGCCCGACGGCAAAAAAATTGCCTATACGCAGTTGTCCCGGGTTCAAACTGAAAAGGGCATTTGGCTGCTCGACCTTGCTTCCGGGCAGAAGCTTCGCTTGGCTGAAAAAGGCGAGTACGTCAACTGGTCGCCCGACGGAAAATCGCTGGTGTACCATGCCCCTGATGGCGAGGCGTTCTCCATCTTTAAAGTAGGCGCCGACGCCGGCAACCTGACCAAGCTATCCACTGGCGGCTTCGATGATGAGCTGCCCCGCTGGTCGGCAGATGGGAGCCGGATTTTTTTCCAGTCGAAACGCAGCCCCAAAGGCAATTGGAACCTGTACGAAATGCAGCCGGATGGGAGCGGGGTGAAACTGCTGCTTTTGGAGTGACTCAGCGTGACTTATTAATAGATTTGCCAGGAGACTGCAAGGCAAATAAACGGCACAACAAACGGCCCATTACCCCGCAAGGCTACTGCAATACGCCACCGGCCCGACAGAACGCCATTTTTATTTTGCAAAAGCTTTGCACCGGCAAAAGAAGTTTGTTTTATTTGCACACAAACAACCGCAAGCCAAATGCCACACTCCGTTTTACCATTTACGCCCCCTGTTTTCGGATGGATGATCCGAGGGCAGGGGGCGTTGTTTGTGGGGGGCAGGGAGAATGGAATATGGTTTGATGAGATGGTGGCGGAGAGGAGGTTGATAGCGGATTTATCGGCGCCAGAGGTGAGGGAGTCAGTAGGGTTTTGGAAAATATAGGCACCGGAGGTGCGATAACACGATAGTTGTCATCAATTAAAAAATGAAAAAAATACGCGAACAAAACGAAAATACTTACAATAGAGTTAGTCCCATTGTTAGACAGTTTTCACTGGTATTCGGTTTGATCCTCTTTTTTGGGGGATTTGCATTATTATTTTTGGCATTATATGGAAGAACAAATATTGAATTTCGAAATATAGGTATGCTTCTTTTCTTTTTCGGTTTTATTGCATTAATGTCAATTTTTGGCTTAAACATTATTTTCCAAACCATTTCAAGAAACACATTAGACCTTCAAAAATACTACATATCACTATTCGCTAAACTAAGTAATAGTTTTGTAAACCTTATTTTCTTAGCATTATTTTTGACATCCTTAATATATATGCTAATTATTTTGATTCAACCTGAAATTGTCTTTACTCAGCCAGATGAAAAAATAAAATTTAATGCTCAAGTTTTAGTATCTGTTTGTTTAGGGGGATTTCTTGGGGGGTTTGTAAGAGAGACTTATTCGAGAATCCTCGTTTCAAAGGACGGGTTAACAAACATTTTTATCAACAACTTTTGGATAATAATTTTTTCACTTTTAGGCTCAGTTTTATTATCTATTATTTTTTTCTACTATTAAGAGCCGGTGTATTGAAAAGTGAATCAGTTGATTCTTTTAACTTGTATGGTGTGACGGGAATCTCAACAATTACTGGATATCTATCAGATAGAGTAATAAAGCGATTTTCAATTCTTTATGAAACCTTGTTTGAATCAACAGAGAATAAAGTGATTAAAGATGATAAAGAAAGTAAAAAATGATGGCAACTGCCGCTTCCTTCACAACCGCTCGCTAAACGCGGCCGTTTGGCCGGGGAGCAAAATTTGGCAGAAAAAAGCATACATAATTTCTCACTAAAATTGAGTTCACCTCAATTTGCAAATTAACTGTAATATGGATTCGAATGCACTAATTTTGGAAGTAGTCAAAGCTGCAATTACGGGCGTATCAGCTGCAGCCGGTACTTATTTTATGATTCGTTACTCTGAACGGAAAAAAAGTGACGACGTAAATACTACAGCGGAGAATAACAAAGGAACAATTCAATCTAATATAAAATCAGGGGGCGGAGATGTTGCTGGTCGTGATATTAAAAGATGATAAATAAAAATGGAAACAAATCAAAGTAATATCACAACAGAGAGTGGTGCTGTCGCCGGTCGTGACATCACGAGTTATAATTATAATATAACTCCAAGAAAAGGCCACTATTTGCTGCAAAAACTAAGGAACGGAATAGAGCCTAGCGAAGAAAAGTTCTTAAAGGAACTGGAACATTTAATGTCGAAAAGGACAGATGAGGAGATTATTGGCCTTGAAAAAAAACTTATCCAGGGAAATAGACAAGACTTACTTGAATATGCCTTTGAGGAAAAAGAGCGGTATTATAAAAAACTGCTATCATGTTCAACACTTGAAATTGAACAAGAACTACATTTGTACTTGCTTTTAGAAGTTCGAAGTAGATTTAAGGTTGTATATTCTAAAATACATAGAGGGCGCAGCATTGATGAGGTAAATTTAGAAATTGAAAAAATGGTTGATGAAATTTATTGCCAATTAGAGGATGATCCAATAAATTTATATAGAAATGGAATTGATGGAATGATATATTTCTTAACTGGAAATTGCCATATTAAATGGCATTAAATAATTATGCTAGTTTATCACTCTGTTTTTGATGTTTTTCATACTGTATTTAGGATGATGCAACTAATTCATCATCTTGAAACCAAAGAGATTGAACTTGACAGGTTCAGGATGATGGATTTTTATTTAGTTTTTCCAGGAGAGTTGAGAAAATTTAACTTTAAAGAATTAGGAAGTGAGTTTCAAAAATATAAAAAAGTGCTCCCAAAGGAAGAAAATAGATACGAATCAATTGATGATCCATTTAAAACCTTGGAAAGGATGCGCCCATACCAAATGGATGCTATTAGGTTTCTAATTTCTTATGGCTATCTTGAATCTAAGGCATTTGAGAGCAAAAATATAATAAAAATACTCAACAAAGAAATTCCAATTGAAATCATAGAAAGTTGGAGTTCGACTGCAAGGCCAGTAAATAAAAATGCTTTACTCTTACTTATTGGAGGTTTTTCCACAGTCATTTTTTATGGAGAAAAAGGTTTAAAATCAAAGACAGGGCTACTTGTTCATAAATATGATCCGAAGAATGTCATCTAAAATAATATTGAAAAACTTATTAGTAATTACTCCTGATGGAAAAATTGCTTATAATGAAAAATTTCACAGTGGTGTAAATGTTATCCGTGGCGATAATGGCTCAGGCAAGTCCACCATTTGTGATTTTATTTATTTTGTTTTGGGAGGAGATTTTAATAATTGGAAAAAGGAAGCTATGCAATGCAAGGATGTGTTTGCAGAAGTATTACTTAATGATTCCTTATATACGCTAAGGAGGGAGATTTCATCTTCGAAGCAACAAAGTATGTATGTTTATAATGGAGATTTAATTTCTGCAAGAGAAGATTACTATCTAGGGTGGCAAGTTTTCCCTTACCGTCAAACAGAAGATAAAACTAGCTTCTCAAATCTGATTTTCCAAATCTTAGGGTTTCCTGAAGTGAAAAGTGGCGAAATGGATACCAATCTTACATTACATCAATTGTTGAGACTTTTGTATATTGATCAAGAATCACCTACACTTTCATTATTTAAGTTTGAGCCATTTTTTGATAATAATCTTACTCGAGTTGCCGTCGAAGAATTATTATTTGGCATCTACGATGACTCTCTATACAATGACAGGCTAGAATTTAAATCTATAAATACTACTTTATCTGACCAGCAAAAAGAAATTAAAAGCATTCAAAATACGTTTAAGCAAGTTGATAGAAAATATCATTTTCAAGACGTAAAAAGTGAAATATTAGAAATATATACTGAAATTAAATCTATTGATGAAAATATTAATTTATTCTATAGTGACATGAAAAACACAAATGACATAGTTGATGAAAAACAGAGTAGGATATTTAATTTGCAAGAGACTTTAACTCCTGTTAAAAATAGCATTATAAATAACTCTAATATTTTAGAGCGATTTAAAAGAGATGTTTTTGATTCTATAGAATTTATTCAAGAATTACATAATAGAGCCTTGAATATAGATCAATCTTTATTGACTCGAAATTTATTAGGAAAAATACCCATCAAATTCTGCCCAAATTGCTTTAATGAAGTAAATCCAATTGATACCGATCATGAGCATTGCTATGTGTGTAAAAAGGAAATATCTGATGAAGCAGAAATGATAAATTTACGTAGAATGAGACAAGAAATGATTCTACAAATTGAAGAATCAACCAAAATAATTAAAAGGAAAGAAGAAAAAATACGAGAATTAGAAGTTGATTTAATTCAACAGCTTGCAACGGCAAGGAATCTTCAGGCAGAAATTGATTTATTGTCCGCTTCATCCAAACCAACACGAAATGAAGAAATGGAAAACCTTATTCTAAAAAAAGGAAAATTAGTTGCAACAATAGAGTTTCTTGAAAAATACTCTAAAATGTATGATTACTTTGAGGAATTGTTAAAAAAGAACATTGAATTAAAAAGCAAGGCAGAGGAATTAAGTCAACAAATCGAATTAAAGACGGAGTTCCAATCAAAAAAACGAAACTTAGTGCTTTCAAAAGTAAAAGGGTTTGCCTCCGAAATATTAAAAAAAGATTTGCCTCAAGAACGCGAATTTATGAACCCTATTAATATTGGGTTTAGTGCAGCATTAAATAATTTTTCTTTAAATGGAAGGCTAAATTATTCTGCGAGTTCTAACGTAATTTTGAAAAATGCTATCCGTTTTGCCATTTTTTTTGCCTCACTTGAAATCCAATTTATGAGGTTCCCTAAATTTATATTATGCGATAATATTGAAGATAAAGGTATGCAAGAACTTCGTAGCCATAATTTTCAAAAAACTATTGTAGATATTGCCCTTCGGATGAAGGGTGACTTTCAAATTATTTTCTCAACGTCAATGATAAATCCTGATTTAGAAGACAAAGGATATAGTGTTGGAGAATTTTACACATCTGCGAATAAATCACTTAATATCTAATAATTCCGCCAATAATCCACTGCCTAGAATGCCTCCTTAGTGCCGGCACGTCAGTAGTGGTTACGAAGGCAGCAATAAAAATTTTATAAAAAATATAAGCAAATAAAATTATGTTCAAAAAAATTGTGACAAAAATTGGAGAAGAAGCTCTCTTCTTTGCTGTTGCAGGTTCAATTTTCATTACGGTTATTCTGTTCATAGATATGATTAGAAAACCTTCAATAGATGATATTTTAGTTGAAGCTCATGGGATGCTATTTGATATATTGCTTTTTGGGATCATCTTATCAATTTACAATTATAACCAAGCAATAAAAAGTGAGCGTATAAAACAGAAAGAAGATAAAAAAGCAAGGATAACCAAATACTTGGACGAAATTGATGATTTTAGGGGTTGGAATGAAAAAGAGGCAGTTTATAGAATTCGGGGGATTATTAAAAGACTTAATCATCTTGGCATAATAGAAATTGATCTAAGAAATACTTTCTTACAAGGAGCTATTCTTAAAGGAGTGGCGTTAAAAAAATCTAATATTGAATCAGCTAACCTTTCTGGTGTAAATGCAGAAAATGGGAATTTTGAATCAGCAAGTTTTCTAGGTTCTAATCTTGAAAGCATAAGAATAGATAAAGGAAATATAAAAAAATCTAATCTATCAAGAACCATCCTTATTGGAGCAAATTTATCTTTCGCTGATGCGACAGAGGCTAAAATTTTGGATTCTAATCTAAGTAAAGCATATTTAGATCATATTAATTTAACCTCTGCTGATATTGCAAACTCAATATTAACTGATGCAGTACTTGATGGCGCAAATCTATTGGGGGTCAGGTTATTCATTGACCCAATCGAAGCGGTATATAATTTACTTGCTTCTGGGTATGGTTTTCCAGAAATATATCCCGCATATTCATTACCTACTGATTGGAGAGAAAAAATTAGTAACCTAAAAAAATATAGATCTGCTGTTCAAGGATTGGATACTTGCAGTATTTATGATGTAAAGGCATTTCAATCTCAGCGAAAATATTTTAAGTATTTGGATGTGCCAGAAAAAAAACTTGAATACGTGTATTGGCAACCTGATCCTCAATCACAATTAGAACGCAATAAATATCCGTACATGGTTTGGGATGATCAGATTGTAATTTTAACAGAAAGTGAATTTATTAATGGCCTTGAAATTAACGAAGAGGCTTTAATGAAAGAAAATTGGATGAGTTATAATTCACCCAAATGGTATATACGGCACAATCGTGTCAATAGTAACCAGCGAGCGTGGATAGTTTCTTAATGCCAAGCCGTTGCTTTTATTGCTGGCAATACTACCAAAAACGGCTTCCCAGTCCAACCTAAATTCACTCAACCCACCCTCAATAGTCCCCCAAGAAAGACTACCCCAAACCAACAAATTAAATCCAACCTCAACCCCCGCAATACATTTCCCACCACCGCCCCGAAACCTCGGGAGCACTACCCCCGGCGCCGTTCGAAATAATAAAATGAAAGTTAGCAGCCCGGATTCCGCAGCAGCCATTCCCCTTTGAAACTTTTTGTGTATTTTTGTGGAAAATTTTACAAAATGGCAAAGAAACTGGTTCGATTCGACTGGGCGATGAAACGCCCGCTTCGCAACCAGGCCAACTTCGACATATTGGAAGGTTTCCTTTCGGAGTTACTCCACGAAGACTTCAAAATCAAACAAATCCTTGAAAGCGAAGGAAATAAGGAAACCGAAGATGATAAATTCAATCGGGTAGATATTCTGGTGGAGAACAAAAAGGGGGAGTTGGTCATCGTCGAGATTCAGAATACCCGGGAGGCGGACTACTTCCAACGGATGCTTTATGGAACGGCAAAGGTTATTGTGGAGCATATTGCCGAAGGACAGCCGTATTCCCAAGTCAAAAAAGTTTACTCCGTGAATATCGTCTATTTTGACCTCGGTCAGGGGGACGATTATGTGTACCACGGGACAACCACCTTCGTCGGTATTCACAGCAACCATGAACTGGAATTGTCAGAAAAGCAGAAAGCGCTTTTCAAAAAAATATCGGTCTCCGACTTGTACCCGGAATACTATGTCATAAAAACCAACCGGTTCAACGAAGTCGCGAAGGATACACTGGATGAGTGGATATACTTTTTGAAGACGGCGGAAATTAAAGATGAATTCACGGCAAAGGGATTGAAGTCCGCTAGCCAGAAACTTGATATTTTAAAATTAGACCCTGCCGACCGTAAAGAATATGACCGATACATGGAGGCTCAACGAAGTGATGCCAGTTTTGTAGAGACCGTGAAAATGGAAATCACATCGGCGGTCAATGAAGCCCTGAAAAGCAGAGATGAAGCGATTGCCGAGGCCGGCTTATTGGAAGGGCTTTCGATTGAAATGGTATCTAAATTAACCGGCCTGTCAATTTTGGAAATTCAGAACATCGCGACTCGATTGGGTTTGAATAAATAATCTAACTCCATCTCCCGCAGATCCCGCAGATTTTCGCAGATTATATTCACATGTAGTCAAAATAAAAATCTGCGTTGATCTGCAACATCTGCGGCAAAGCCATCACACAGCGATTCAGTATTTTGGATTGTCCGGACAAACGGTTATTTTTGTATTAGCAGGCAGATAACCTTTGCTTATTATCGCCAAAAGCGCCTACTTTTGTCCAAAATACATCGAATTATGACCGCATTGGCAGAAAAAAAATTGGAATTCATCCGGGAAGTTTCCAGCATCGAAGACGTAAAAACGCTGACGGCATTGATGGAAGCCTTCCGGAAAATTACCGGAGAAGCGAAAGCCACCAGTAAGCCGGTGAATCCTATTCGCCAGAAATTCAATGCTGACGCTATTCGTCAACGCCGGGGTCGTGTGGGACATGACAAGGCCAAAATCATGCGCCTTATCCGGGAAATGGATGTACAAGAACCTATTGAACAACTTTTGGCTCAGCTTACGAAATGATTATTGCTATTATCTCGATTTGCTAAAGATAAAAGTTTGAAAGATTAAATCCCACCCTCATTTCCCGCAATACATTTCCCACCGCCGCCCCAAAACCTCGGGAGTACTGGCAACGGCGCCGTAGAAGCCCGCGAGACAAGTGGCACATCCCGAATTATATCAGGGAAGCTTCCTTCCCGGAAACGTTTTTATTAGCCGTGCCAGGGAGATAAAACCAAAGTCCCGTACTTGAGTCAGGAAGTGGCTCAAAAATTAAAAAAACTGGCTCAAACTGGCTCAAAATAAAATAAATTGTGATTGATTGGAAGCCACCCATCACCGCACCACCCACTTCCCGCCCCATCCCTTTCCACCCGCCACCACCGTCACCCAATACACCCCCGCCGCATCCGGCACCCACAAAACAACCTGCTTCGCGCCCGGTAACACGTCCACCCTACGGACCAGCCGCCCGGCCGCATCATGCACGTACACGGCGTCCACCGCGCCATCTTCCCATTTTAACATCCCTGTACCGCCCGCAATCACCGGATTGGGCGACAACTGCACCCGAAAATCCGCGGCATCCGGTTCCCCGGCAGCGATAGCCACACCCACGACGACCGGAACGACGCCTACGCAGCCGTTGGCATCCGTCACGGTGATGAGGTAGGTGCCGGGCAACAGGTTGTTCAGGCCGGGGCCTTGCCAGGTGTAGGGGCCCGTACCGTGGATGATGCTGTCGATGCGGATTTGCCCGTCGGCTTTGCCGGGTGCGGAGGCGGGCGTGACCGTATAGAGCACCTGGATCAGGCCGGGATCGGTGACGGTGATGGTCTCGGTCGCCGTGCAGCCGTTCGCGTCGGTTACCGTGACCGGGTAAGTACCGCCAGGCAGATTGAACAGGAAGCCGGCGGTACTGCCGTTTTCCCAGAGCACCGCAAAAGGCGGTGTGCCGCCGCTCAGGTCGACACCCGCCACGCCGTCGGAATACCCGAAACAGGTAACGTCGGACACGGTCGGCAGGATGGCCAGCGGAGGCAGTTCGGGGATCAAAATCGTGTCGGTTTCGGAATATCCGGTCGCGTCCTGGAAGGTAAAAATGTATGTCCCGCCCGCGAGGCTGTCGGTGCGGGCGCCGGTTTCCACGCCGTTGGTCCAGGAAAGCAGCAGCGGCGGACAATAGTAGCCGCCAAAATCAATAGCGCCGTCGCGGGTACCGGCGCAGGCGGCCGGCTTGACGGTACCCTGGAACAACTCGTGTTCGTACGGGCCGAGATCCACGGCGCTGTTCAGGATGCGGTGGTTGCCGCCCAGGTCGGTGAGTACGCCTGTTGCCAGGGTCATGGCGGTGTTGCCGGCATCTATGGCCGGAGAACAGGGCATGAGGCGGAAGTCGCCACCGGCCGGGAAGAAAAACACGGGATCGGCGTTGTAGATCATGCCGGGTCCGCAGGTGATTCCGGCGCCCAGGGCCGCGCAATTGGTGTGGCTGACCATGCAGTGGTCCATCTCGACTTTTGGGTTGCCTCTGGTGACCTTCGTGGCCGGGTTTTTGACGAAAATACAGTTCTGAAAACGGTGTATGGTTTGATCGTTGGCGTCGAAATTGTCCAGGATTTCAGCGCCGCTGGTTTTATAAAAAAGGCAGTTGACGAAACGTTGCTCCCCGGTGGCGCCGATGGTCTGATTAAAAACCAGGTTCGTCACGGTATTTTCCTGAAAAATACAGTTTTGATAACCGATGTTCGTAACACTGAACAACGACGGCACCCAGATCAGGTCGGGCGCCACGTGTTTGGAAAAGGTGCAGTTTTGAAACGTCAGGTTCAGGTTGGAATAATTCTGCTCGATCACGATAGCGCCGCCCACTGCGCCGGAACCGACCCGGTTTTGATCGAACACACAGTTTTCAAAACGGCAATTGCTCGTCACAAAATCGCCTTCGATACCGACGGCGCCGCCGGCGTGAAAACGAATGGAATCGCGAATAAAGGAACAATCCTGTACCCACACGTCGGCGTGATGATTGAGCAGCAGCCCGCCGCCGCGGTTGTGGGCGTAGTTTTCGAAAAAAGCGGTATGCCGGATGAGCACGGTTTGTGTCTGCGCGACATCGTTGTCGACGGCCAATCCGCCACCGGCGCCGCCGCAATTGTTGTTCCGGAATTCGCAGCGGTCCATTTGGACGGCGCTTTTGCCGCCGTTTCGCCCGTTGGCATATACGGCGCCGTAGTAATCGGACCAACAGCGTCGGAAAACGGTGTTTTCAATGGTGAGATAGGCAAAGTTGCCCGGGTTTTGTCCGGCCAGGAAAATGGCGCTGCCGGAATGGCCTTTTTCAAAAAAAAGCACGTTCACATTGTCCGGGTGGTTAGCGTTTCCGTCTTCAAAAATAAGTCCGTCGATACGGGTGCTGAGGTCCGTTTGTGTGGCATAGAGGATACAATAGGTATTGTCTTCCATCGCGCCCGGCGCCCCGATATCGCCGCTGAGCACGGTGGGATGGGCTTGCCAGTTGCGTTCCTGTAGTAGCGTTTCGGTGCCGGTAAAACCGCCGTAGAGTTGTACGCCGTTTTTCAGCAGGAAGCTGGCGGTACGGTCGTTGCTGGTGGTGGGTTTGTACGTGCCTTGCGCGATCCATATCACGTCGCCTGGCAGGGCGGCTTCGAGGGCATCCTGAAGCAGCGGGATGGCGGTGCTCCAGCTGGCGCCGTCGGCGGTGGAAGGGGAGGCGCCGGCCTTTACGTACCAGGTGGCTTGGGCGGACGAGAGGGTGGCGAAAATCAGGGAGAGGAAGAGTGTAACCGGTTGGCGCATGTGTCGGGAAGGTCAAGGTGAATAAACAAAAAAGTTATTTGGCATTTTATCCGGCGGTTCAACCCCTCCCCCATCCCCTCCCCCAAATGGGAGGGGGGCTTGATTTCGTGTTTTTTTGGACTTGCCGCAGTTGGAATTAATGGGCAACGTGGGGAGCTTGTGTCCATGTTCCTTTTGGGCTTTCCGCAATTGGAATCAATGGGCAACGTGGGGGCAAGCCCCCCTCCCTTTTGGGGGAGGGGATGGGGGAGGGGTTGAACCACAAGGTGAAATACCAAACAACTAAAATTACAATATACTAAAAATAGTGCCGAACTGAATGGCTCGGGTTGATCAAAGAATTTATAATCTTGCGCCAAAAATACATGAACGCCCCGTTGCGCCCGGCATTAGAACGTTGGATATTTTACGTCTTGTTACTGGCGGCCATTGCGCCGGTGTGGTCGGGTCGTTTTTTTGTGACGGGCGACGGCCCTTGTCACGTGTACAATGCCCGGATTTTGCTCGACTACTTTCTGGGCCGGCATTTCGGTTTTTACGATCCGTTTTACACGCTGAACACCAATTTTGAACCCAATTGGTTCGGGCATTTGTGGCTGGCTTTTTTCCAGGTCTTTTTTGCGCCCGAGACGGCGGAAAAGGTATTTCTGACGGGTTATGTGCTGATGTTCGGTTTTGGACTGCGTTATCTGGTCCGGCAGATCAACCGCGAGAGTGTTTTTTTGAGTGCGTTCGGCTTGTTGTTTGTTTGGCACCACCTGCTGCAATCGGGTTTTTACAATTACGCTTGCAGCATCGCCCTGTTTTTCTGGGTTTGCGGCTTTTGGCTGCAATACCGCCACCGGATGACGGCCTGGCGCGGGCTGGTGTGGGCGCTGTTGTGGCTGGCGTTGTACAGTGCGCACCCGATGGGTTTGGTGTTTGCCGGCGCGTTTGTGGGGAGCAATATTCTGGTGGAAAGTTTTGGCGCAGGGCGCCGCTCGGGCTGGAAAACCGGCGGCCGGCATTTTGGGCAACAAGTACAAACGGCCCTGCTGCCCGCGCTGCCTATGCTGGTGATGCTCGCGGAGTACATTTACCGGAAGCCGTGGCCCACCGGGGCAAACACGGAAACCCTGGCGGGGGTGTGGTATCAACTGTATAACCTCAACGCCCTCATCACGATCCGGAACTCCGAACGCGACACCGTGCATGCCATCAGTTATATCGCCATCGCCCTGGTGTTGGGCGCTATCGTGCTTCGTTTCCGCAAAAACCGCTCACCCAATGCCCCCAATGACCCCAATGCCCCCAATGACGATAATGACCCCAATGACCATACCCCCCTCCTCCTCTTCACCGCCATTGCGCTCTGGCAGTATTTCCGGCAGGCCGGCGCCCAGTCGCTTGAATTGCTGATGCCCATGCGGGTGCAGTTGTTTCCCTGGCTGGGGTTATTGTTCTGGGCGGCCTCGGCTACCTTTCCGCATTGGGCCAGGCGGCTGACGTTGGCTTTAGCGGCCGTGGCGATGTGTGTCCTGTTGGCCCATCGTATTCCCGCGCACCGGAAAGCGTCGGCGCTGGTGGAAGACTACGTGAGTTGTGTGCCGCATATTGCCGATAGTTCGGTGGTGCTGGTGTTGAATTACGACTTCAACGGCCGGGATTTCAACGGTAAGGAAATTTCCGACCGGAACTGGCTGTTCATCCACGGGGCCGATTACATCGGCGCTTACCGCGCGGCTATTATGTCGGACAACTACGAGGCCCTGCGGTACTACTTTCCCTTTATCTGGCGCTGGGACCGCGATATGTTCCGCATCACCGACAAGGAGGGCATGAACTTCGACAACCGCCCGCCCCGCGCCGATTTTATCAATTTCAAACATCGCAGCGGCGGCTACGATCTCCATTATGTGCTGGTGCTGCACTACGACGAGCGCCATTACGACCATCAGTTTTCCCGCGAAATCCGGGGCCAGCTCGAAATGGGGTACGAGCCGGTGTTTTACTCGCCGGGCGGACGGGCGGAGTTGTGGCGTTTGAAGCGGTGAGGGCCGTTTTTAAAGTCAAAATGTAAAAGTCAAAATGTAAAATCTAAAAGTCAAAATGTAAAAGTGAGATACCGTCGGTATGGGTATTCTGTGATCAAAACGCCGGCGCCTGCCCCTTCCCGCGATGTTCCCTTTTTTCTCCCCCTCCGTTTGTCATCCTGAATGGAACCGTCCACGATACGGAGGGCGTCTTAAGGCGATGCGTTCGTAACGTGGACGGTTCCTTTCAGGATGACAATCGGGGGGATAAAAAAGGGGGGGGGTAGGGAAGATTCCGGGATTTGTACTTAGAATACAGCACTAAGCGATCCCTTATCCCTTCTCCAATTTTTTCGCCAGATAGTCCGGTAGCGTCTGCCGTATACCTGAAATAGCGCTTTTTGTTTGTTCGAATTGCGCTTTTTTCCCTTCCGGGATTTTTCCGGCGGGCGCCTGCCAATGCGCCATGTTTTGATACAAATTCCAGAATAGCAGGCGATTAAAATCATCTAAATTCGGATCGGCGATTGCTTTGCTGATTTGTTCCGACATAGAATCCCGGTTCCGGCTTTCCGCAAGTGCCCGTCCGATACGATCAGTCTGGCCATAATAGTGCCCGCCCGCAGTATTTTCCGCCCGTAAAGAAATACCCAGCAGCAAGGCGGGTACATCGAAGCCCAATTCTTCCAATTCCTGAATATAGGTGCCACGTTTGTATTGGGCATAACTGGCGTCAGAATTCCGGGAAAAATAGTCATTTAAAATATTCAGATGCGCCCGGAGAAAAATTTCCCAGGCAGCAGTTTCTGCGGCGAGTTGCGCAATGGCAAGTGCATGTTCGCGCGGCGCCGGATCCTGACTACAAGAGCCGCTTACACGCCGCAAACGCTTCATTTTCAATTCCATTTCAGGGCTTATATATCGGCCTGCCCAGGTTTCAAGTTCGGCATCGGCTATACCATTTGTTATGGCTTCATTAACCGCCGCTGTCAACAATTCGCCAAATTTTGCCGTGCCGGCCAGCGTGTCTTGCAAGTGTTGGGCACGCCGTCCGGGATAATCTGTTACCGCCTGATAATAGCCGGCGCGTTGTTGTGCAGTTGAATCCCGAAGCGGGTTATCCGGAAGGTCGATGTATTGATAAAATGCGTCTACCGCTTTCGGGTTGCCGGGACTTCCCGCGTAGTTATACCAGTTTTTTTCAAACGAAGCATTGGGCGAAAAAACAGCGTTTGTGGTATCTACCATACAGTCCACATAATGTATCATTCGGCTATACTGAGGTGGAAGGGGTTTGGCGTGGAATGGTATTTCGATAAAAAAGGCTTCTAATACCGAAGCCTTTTTATATTCGGACATATCATAGAACAGATATACCCAATTCCCGGTTTGGCCGGATGTCATGTGGCGCTCCGTATAAGGCACTGAAATCTTATGATCCTTCGGATAGCTTATATATTTGTGTATGCCTTGTCCCGATTCGTCATTAGTCTTATGTTGGACGATCAAAAGGTCTTCCGTGAATTCCGTAAAAGGGTATTTTTTTACAAATGACTGAAAGTCAGGGTTATTTTGTATAAATTCCCGGGCATCTTCCGCCATCGAGTCGAGCCAAATATGGTGGCCGCGCGCCTGGTTTTTGGAATAATAAACGGAGGCCGGTTCGCAGGTTTTAAATTTAAGATTCAACGAATCAACAATAAGGGCCAGCCGTTGCATGGTCTGTGGGCTGTATATCAAGCCATTTTCAAAAATTTTGAATTCCTGGGCCGATGAAATGGAGGTAATAAAAAGCAACAGAATCAGGGCGGCGTATTTCATGAGTATATAGTCATTTTGAAGAAAAACGATAATTTGAAAAATATGTTTTTTATGCAATTGTCCACCGCAACAAGTCTAAAATATTATCGCTCCTTGCGGAGGGGTTGCAGGGTTTCGCCGTCCGTTTCAACCCCTCCCCCATCCCCTCCCCCGAAGGGGAGGGGGGCCTGCTCCCACATAGCTTATTGATTCCGAACACGAAAACATAAAAGAAACACGAAATCAAGCCCCCCTCCCCTTCGGGCCTGCTCCCACATAGCTTATTGATTCCGAACACGAAAACATAAAAGAAACACGAAATCAAGCCCCCCTCCCCTTCGGGGGAGGGGATGGGGGAGGGGTTGAAACGGACGGCAAAACCCCAAGTAATTTAATTTACACCGCACTTATCCGACGCCCGTGAAAATTTGGTATTTAATTTGAACAACATAATTCCGCGAATTCACTAAACCGTACAGCATACATGAGAAATCAGTTAACACTCCTCGCCGGCGCCATCGCGCTGGCAACAAACTTTTCCTGCCAACCGGCCAAGCGGGAATTCGTAAACGGGCTACCGGTGGTACTCGAAACCCGTACCATCCGGCAAGCCAAAGGCCAGGACTGCAACAAGCCCGATTCCCTGCGCACCGACTGCGCGATCATCGATTTTTCGACACCGATGATACAGGGGGCTGCTGCGCAAAACGCGCTGGCCAAAAGCCTGAACGCCTGGACCGACGCGTTTTTGATCCGCCTGCTCACCTGGACGGATTACCCCGAGTTTGACGCTTCCAAAGCCCAGCCGACTGTGGCGGCCGCTATCCAACGGTTTCGGGCCATACACAACGAAGCAGCCGGCTCCGTGTCGACCGGGCAATTCATCGCCACGTGCACAAACGGCATCTTACTCAACGACGGCAAATACCTGACCGTGCGGCTGAAAGGACACTCCTTCCAGGGCGGAAACCGGGCGCTCGATGAAACGGCTATTGCCACCTTCGACTGCGCGACCGGGAAAAAACTCGGCTGGGACGATCTGGTGCAAGACAAATCGGCCCTGCTGCCCATCGCCGAGGCTTATATCCGGGAAACCCGGGCCGCGGCGTTCGAAGAGGGCTTTGCGTTTGATAAAATGGAACCGCTGTCCCTGCCCGAGGCTTACGGGCTGACCGGCCGCGGCATCATTTTTCACTACCAAAGCGATGAAATCCTGCACTTAGGCGGGCCGACGGAGTTTGTGGCGCCCTTCGACGCATTGGGGGCGAACCTGAAAGTGACTGCGCCCGTGGTCGCCGCGGCGGAAACGTCCGACCTGTACACGGTTGAGGGCGATTCGATGGTGATCCCGACGTTTGAAATTGAAGTCAGGACCAGCGCCAAGGCCGGCCGGACGCTCCGGACAAAAAAAGAAACGGTCATCGTATCGGCATTTTTCTCCGGCGATCCCAGCGACGATAAGGACCGGGACGACGACGGCCTGATGGCTATCTCACAGGCGACGCAGGAACTGGCCGGCAATACCCGGGTGGCTCGTTTCGAAAACCTGAAGTTTTCAAGAGCGGCATTTAATAAGCTGAAAGACAAGGATATCGAACTCCTGATCAACGTGTACAGCGGAAGAAAATCCTCGGACGACAACTTGCTGAGTTGCAGCATACTTCATATAAAGGCGAGTCAATTCGGGAACAAACGTTTCAGCCTCGGTTGCAGTTTGATCGAGGAAGATGCGGGTAGCGGTTATACGCCGCCGGTCGCCTGCTTTGTGCTGCCGGAAGCCGGCGCCGACCCCGCGAAGCCGCCGGCTTTCCTCGTGGAATGTAACGAGCGCGGCGACATGGACTGGGCCGGCGAACCGCTCCGGGATTATGCGGACCTGAAGGTGAAATTGCGCCCGATACTCGAGGAATATGTGAAAAACGGCAGCAAAAACCTGCCCGGCCTCGAAGTGCGCGGCTGCATGATGGGCGCCGGCGGGGAACTGCGATCGGCCTATGAAGAACTGAAAACCGAGGTGCTGAAACGGGGCAAAACACCCACGACGAAATCTGCCGGTACCGGTGGCGCCCAATCGGCGACCAAAACGGCGAAATCTGCTACCGCCGCGCCAAAGACGCCGGCTATTGCAGTGTACCAGAGCGGCAAAATAACCCTTAACGGGAAAAACGTGGAGACATTCGAAGACTTGCGCAAACAGTTGCAGCAGAATTTGCTCGGCTATGCGGTTATTCCGAATGATGTTCCCGTCAAATCCGTCGGTACGGTAGGCATGGGCGCCCGCGCCGAAATGCGCTCGGTGGTGTCGGAATCGGTGGCCGGCGCCAAATGGATACGCAAAAAAACGGCCCTCGCAGCCCTGGCCGGCCCGGTGGGGAAAAAGCTGGGTACGGCCGTTCAACTGGAACTGAACGACTATCAAACGAGCGGCGCGTTTGCCCTCATCGATGCCCGGCCCAAACAGACCAACGGCAAGCCGGTCGATTACGGCAAAACGGTGTATCAACAGCAGGTGGCTGCCGGCAAATTTGCCGACCGCGTGCTGGGGCTGCTCCAATACCGGAACGGGACCTGGAACATGTTGATCTATACGATCGGTACCAACTCGATACCGGTGGAGGTGTGGGTGAAAAAGTACAAAGCGCCTAAAAGTTTGTTTGGCAAATTAAAATAACCGAAATGGTTTTTGTACGTCTGATACTCCTGCTGCTCCCCTGCTTTGCTATAGCCCAGGTGCAACCTTCCCCGCAACTCCTCACCCAAAAATGGACCGCCCGCTGGATCAGCGCACCGGGTATCAGCGGGCAGGAGTATGGGGTGTATCATTTCCGTAAAAGCTTCGAACTGCCGGAAAAACCGGACCGTTTCCAGGTAGCCGTGTCGGCCGATAACCGGTACAAACTTTACGTCAACGGGCAGCTGGCGAGCCTGGGACCGGCGCGCGGCGATTTGCTCCACTGGAACTACGAGTTCGTCGACATCGCCCCCTGGCTGCGCAACGGGCAGAACACCCTCGCCGCCGTCGTATGGAATTTCGGCCCGCTCAGTCCGGAGGCGCAAATCACCCAACAAACGGCCTTTATCCTGCAAGGCAACACCGCCCGCGAGCGCGTGGCCGATACCGGGCCGGACTGGCAGGTGACCCGGAATAGCGCCTATACGCCGCTGCCCTTCCGGCCCAATACCTACTACGTGGCGGGTCCCGGCGACCGCATCGACGCCGCGTTGTATCCCTGGGGCTGGGAACAACCCGGCTTCGACGACAGCGGCTGGTCGGCCGCGCGGCCGGTAGGCGCCGGCGTACCGGCCGACCACTGGTTTCCCTGGGAATACAACTGGGGGCTGCAACCGTCGCCGCTGCCGCAAATGAGCCGGGAGCCTGTTCGTATTCCTCGTGTCCGGCAAAGCGAAGGAACAAACGTTCCAGCCGGCTTCCCGGCGCAAACAACCGGGCTGACCATTGCGCCCAACAGCCGGGTGCGTCTGCTGCTTGATCAGGAATACCTCACCAAAGGTTATTTTCAATGCGCCTTTAGCGGCGGGCGCGGCGCGGGCATTCGCATCGCTTATGCCGAAGGGTTTTTCGACCCTAAAACCGGCCGAAAGGACAACCGCAACGACATTGACGGTAAACCATTTATCGGCCTGGCCGACAGCATCACAGCCGACGGGGGCCGCAACCGCGTTTTCGAAACCCTTTGGCAACGCACCTGGCGGTATGTGGAAATCCGGATCACCACCGCCGCCGAGGCGCTGACCCTGGACAATGTACATGGAATCGTGTCGGGTTATCCCTTCGACCGCCGGGCCACGTTTGATTGCGACAACCCCGAGTACGCCAAATTTTTAGACATCGGCTGGCGCACCGCCCTCGGCTGCGCCGATGAAACCTATACCGATTGCCCCTATTACGAACAACTGCAATACACCGGCGATACACGTATTCAGGCGCTCGTGTCGCTTTACAACAGCGGCGACGACCGGCTCATGCGCAACGCCATCGTGCAAACCCGGCAATCGTTGTCCGCCGACGGTATCCTGATGTCGCGTTATCCCACCCGCTCGCCGCAATATATCCCACCTTTCGCCCTGTACTGGATCGGCATGGTGGCCGATTTCCGGCAGTATCGCGACGACCCGGCCTTTGTGCAGGAACAACTGCCGGCCATACGCTCCGTGTTGTCGTATTTTGAAAAATGCCTTAACGCCGACGCCACGCTCGGCCATGTGCCGCACTGGAATTTTGCCGACTGGGTGCCGGCCTGGGATGCCGGCATTGCCCCGGCCCGTGCCGATGGGCATTCTGCGGTCCTCGATTTGCAGTTGATCCTGGCCCTGGAAAGCGCCGCGCCGCTGGAGGAGGATTTAGGTTATGCCTTTCTGGCTCAAAAATACCGGGAACTCGCCGCGGCTATGCGCAAAGCCGTTGTGCAGCAATACTGGGATTCCGGCCGCGGCTATTTTGCCGACACGCCGGATAAAACCAATTTTTCACAACACGCCAACGCGCTCGCTGTGCTCGCCGGCGCCGTTGCCCCACAAGAGGCCGCCGCATTGATGCACCGGGTGATGGCCGATACGGCATTGTCCGCTTGTACTATTTATTTCAAATACTATCTCCACCGGGTGGCAATACAGGCCGGCCTGGGCAACGAATATGCCGAATGGCTGGACGAATGGCGCGCGCAACTCGGCAACGGCCTTACGACCTGGGCCGAATCGCCCGAGCCTTGCCGCTCCGATTGTCACGCCTGGGGTGCGCATCCCAATATCGAAATATTTCGTACCGTGCTCGGGGTGGAGAGTGATACGCCGGGTTTTCGCAGCGTGCGGGTGGCGCCGCATCCGGGGAAATTGACCCGGTTGCGGGGCACGGTGCCGCATCCGCGGGGGATGATTGAAGT